>CALJLC010000546.1 GCA_937982605.1 uncultured Gemmatimonadales bacterium
ACGGGTGTGGCCAGCGCCGTCTCCGGCGACGCCGCGGCGGGCGGTTCGGCCGGGGGCTTCGACGGAGTCGTGGCCTCCTTCGACCCGGCCACGGCGCTCACGGTGGTCTGGGCGACGGGCTTCCTGGCGCTTCTCTTCGGGACGCTCTTCAGCCACGTCGCGGCGCGCCGCCTGGCGGTGCACGGAGTGCAGCGACCCGATCCGGAGACCGCCCGGCGATTCGCGGAGCTGACGCTCGCAGCCGGGATGAGGCGGCCCGTGAGGCTCGTCGTGAGCCCGTCGATCCGGGTCCCGGCAACGTGGGGCTTCCTGCGCCCGACGATCGTCCTGCCGCCGCAGCACACGCGCTGGTCGCCGGAGACGCTCGAGCGTGTCCTGCTCCACGAGCTGGCGCACGTCCAGCGGGGAGACTGCTGGAGCTACCTGGTGGGAGAGATCGCCCGGGCGATCCACTGGCCCAACCCGCTCGTATGGCATGCCCTGACGCGCCTGCGGGCCGAGAGCGAGCACGCGTGCGACGACCACGTGCTCGAGAGCGGCGGCGCGGCAAGCGAATATGCTGCGGACCTGCTCGACCTGGTGCGCTCGCTTCGTCCGGACGGGGGCCTGCCCCAGGCGGCGCTCGCGATGGCGAGGCCCTCGGGGCTCGGCCGGCGCGTCCGCGCCGTGCTCGACCCGGAGCAGCCGCGCCGACGCCCGGGCCGTGGCAGCGTGGCCGGGATGGGCCTCGCGGCCGTGACGGCGTGCCTGGCGGTGACCGTCGTCGTGCCGGTGGCGACCGCGCAGGAGCGGCCCGCGGATCCCGACGCTCCGCCCGAGCCGCCGGCCGCGATGGAGCCGCCCGCGCCCCCGGCCGTACCCGACGTGCCGCAGCCCGACTCGTGGGCTCCGCGCCACGACGTGGGCGCGCCCCCGGCGGCGCTCGAGCCGCCGCCGGAAGCGGATCGACCCACGGGGTCGGACTCCCGGGCGCTGCCGCGGTCGTCCGCGGTGGCATCGCTCGGAGGGGGTGCGCGAGCCGGGGTGGTGCAGGTGGCGCTCCCGAGCCTGCAGAGTCAGGAGCACTGCGTCTTCCGCGGTGACGGGCGCCGGTCGACGAGCATCAACTCGGACGAGGATCGCATCCGCATCCGGTGGGAGACCGACGACTGCCGGGTCGACATCGACATCGAGGGCGAGGTGACCTTCGCGGTCGACGACAGCGGCGTCTCGACGATGGAGCGGGGGGCCCTCTTCGAGATCGAGGAGCGGGTCGGCCGCGAGCGGCGGCGGGTGCGCCTGGAAGGGATGTCCGGCGGAGCCATCGAGCGACGGTGGTGGGTCGGAGGGGACGAAGAGGCGTGGGGGCCCGACGCCGACTCGTGGCTCGCCGGCATCCTGCCCCAGCTGTTCCGGCACACCACGATCAACGCGCGGGCCCGGGTGCGGCGCATGCTCGACGCCGACGGGCCGGAGGGTGTCTTCGCCGAGGTCGCTCGCATCCACAGTGACCACGTCTCGAGGACGTATCTCGAGATCCTCATGGAGGAGTCGGACCTCACGGAGCGTGAGTACGCGCGGGTGATCGAGGTCGCGGGCGGCATCGATTCGGACCACTCGAAGGGCGAGCTCCTCCTGGCCGTGGTCCAGCGGGCCGGCATGCGACCCGCGTTCCAGGAGCCGATGCTCCGCGTTGCGGACTCGATCGAGTCCGACCACCAGAAGACTCGGGTCCTGGAGGCGCTGCTCGCCTCGGAGCTGAGCGTCGACCAGTTCGACGAGATCCTGCGGGTGGCGTCACGCATCGACTCCGATCACAACCTCGGCGAGGTCCTCACGACCGTGGCCCGTCGGAGCGACCTGAGCCTGGCCGGCCGCGCCTCCTTCCTGGCCGCGGTGCGGTCGATCGATTCGGACCACACCCGTGGCACGGTCATCAACGCCTTCCTCGACGAGGGCGCGGCGAGCGACGAGGAGATCCTCAGCCTCCTGGAGATGACCGAGGGGATGGACTCCGACCACCAGCGGGGCGAGGTCCTCCAGCGCATCGCCCGCGAGCACCGGCTCACGGGCGCGCAGGTCTCCGCCTTCCTCGCCAGCGCGCGTCGCATCGACTCGGACCACCAGATGCAGATGACGGCGCAGGCGCTGATGGAGAACCCGGGCTTCACCGGAGACGACACGGGGCTGGTGCTCGACCTGGCGGCCCAGGTCGATTCGGATCACTCCCGCGCCATGATCCTGCACGACCTCATCCGGACCCGGGACCTGACGGGGACCGAGGTCGAGGCGCTGCTCCGGGTGGCGTCCGGGATCGACTCGGACCACCAGGCGTCGGTCACGCTCGTGATGCTCGCCGAGGACGAGGCGCTGGACGCGCGGGGTATCGAGGCGCTGCTCGAGGCCGCCGGCGGGGTGTCGTCGAGCCATCAGCGTGTGCAGGTCCTCCTCGCGGTGGCTCGACGGTACGAGCTCGACGGTGCCCGGCTCACGCGCTACGAGGAGCTCGCGGCTTCGCTCGGCCGGCACGACCAGGAGCAGGCGCTGCGCGCCATCGGGCGGAACCGGCCGAGGAGCTGAGCTGCTGGACGCGCGGCAGCAGACGGGCCGGGGGGTTGCCAAGCCCCCCGGCCCGTCGGTTCTTCACGGAACGTCCGATCCCGCCACGCATCAGCACCGGCACTTCGATGACGCCCGATCGCAGCGCCCCGCTTCCGCATCGGCGCGCCCCCGGTACGGTCATGGCGCGCTTCGTCCCCGTGGCCCTCGCCTCGCTCATCCTTGCGTCGTGCACGCCGGACCGGCCGGCTCGCGGCGCGGATCGGACTCCGACGGGAGCCCTCGCCGCGGCAGGGGGAGTGAGCGCGCCCCCTGGAGCGCCGGCCGCGTGGGTGGCGGCGTGGACGGAGGCGGGGCTGCTCACCGGGCCGTGCGCCGGTGAGGTCCGCTCGACGCTCGTCGCCTGGGACGCGACCGCACGCGGGATCGAAGCCCCGCCCGGGCCTGGCGGCGAGCGGATGCTCCGCATTCCGACCCGCGAGCGCGGCGTGTGGATCGTGGTCGAGTGGCCGGGCTCGGAGCCCCCGCGCGGCACGACGCGCCGGAGTGACGTCGGGTCCGGGGCCGACGCTCCGCTCCTCCATCGGGTCGACGCTGCCGGGACGCGAAGCCGGCGCTTCACCGCCGGGTGCAGGGCGGCGGAGTCGACGACGTCCGCCGGCGAGCCGGGCGCCGCGACGTTCACGGACGCCGATCTGCGCGCCGCCCTCGACGAGGCCGAGGCCACCGGGGTCGTCCTCTACGCCTGGTCTCCCCACATGCCGCTCTCCGTCGACGGCTGGCGGGAGCTCGCCTCGGCCGCCCGGATGCGCGGCCTGAACGCGATCCCGCTCCTGATCGCGCATGCGGACACGGCGTTCGCCCGGCGGGAAGCAGTGCGCGCCGGCATTCCGGCTGCGGGTCTCCGCGAGATCGCGTCCGTGGAGCTGCTCATGCGGGACGTGCAGGTGCACGCTCCCTCGATCCTGGTGTTGCGGAGCGGGCGGACTTCACCCGTGCTCCCCGGCTACCGGAACGCCGAGGGGTACGGACGGTTCCTGGACGCGTTCCTGGGGGGCGGCTAGCGCCCCACCGCGTCGCACAGCGACGCCAGCGGATCCGCTTCGACCGCCATCGCCTCGCTGTCCGTGCCGTCGTCGCCGCGCGCGTCCCGCAGGAGCGCGTGGCATTGCGGCACCGAGAGCGACATGGCGTGGAGCGCCAGCTCGTGCTCGTCGAGCGGGAAGGGCTCTCCCGCCAGCTCGGGCAGACGCGGGGCGCAGGCACGCTCCCACAGGGCGCCGAGCTCGACCCACGCCGCCGCGTGCTTCGGGTCCGTAGGCATGGCGGTGCGCAAACCGCTCTACGTCGGGTCGACGACGCGGAAGTCGAAGCGCTTCCCGCTCTCGGCCTCACGAGGCACGCGGTTGGAGAGGAAGAAGAGGTCGCCGTCCGCGAAGAACGCCGGGAAGTAGCTCCCCACACCGGAGGCGGTCGAGGTCGAGAGGCGCTGGACGCCGGAAACGCCCGAGAGGCGTCCGTTCGCGTCCGTGTCGAGCCGTGCCACGAAGACGTCGGTGATCGTACCCTCGGGCAGACCGCCGTTGACGAACGGCGTGAGGTAGGCGCCCTGGCTCGAGTGGAACGTCAGCATCGAGTTGTCGAACGAGAAGTCGGCCTTCCCGGCCGCGAAGCCGAGGTCCGCCACGGGCGCGCATGTGGTGGTCCCCGCCGTCGGGTCCGTCGACGTGATCTCGTAGACCTTCAGCGACGCGCCCGACGTGTACGCATTGCCGGCCACGGGGCTCGTGTACGCCGCGACGTAGCGACCGTCCTTCGAGATGAACGGGGTGTTGAGGTCGTTCTGGACCTCGGGGCAGATCGCCATCGGCGCGCTGGCCTCCACGCCGAGGAGCTCGCCCGAGTCGGCGTGGTGACGGAAGAGGTAGTCGGCGATGCGGAACCGCGACTCGTCGCCCGTGCCGGAGAACATGAGCCGGTAGACCGTCTCCGTGCCGGAGTCGGTGTCGACCTCCGAGACGAGCGCGGTCGACTGGTAGTAGACCCGGTGCATCGAGGGGTGGTCGTGCACGAAGGCCGGCTCCAGGTCATCGGCGTGCTCGCCGGCCTCGAGCGCCTCGAGCATCGGGGCGACCGGATAGAAGCGGATGTTCGAGTCCGGCGTGTAGTACGACGGCACCGTCATGTACCGCCCGTCGGGCGTGGCCACGGCGTCCGAGCGGTCGGGGATCATCACGCGCCGGTCGTTCGTGAGATCGTAGAGCCAGTTCTGGTCGTGGCTGGCGAAGGCGATGATCCACTCGTCGCCGGGGTGCGGGACCGGCCGCGCGAACCAGTTCACGTCGTCGATCGGCTCCGCGGCGTCGCCGGGAACGGAGGTCAGCACCTCGACCGGGAGCTCGGGGAGCGCGCAGTAGTCGTCGCTGCCCTCGAAGATGGCGAGCGGAGGAAGGGCGCCCGCCTCGTCGGCGGAGCCCGCGTCGGCGTCCGCGCACGCGGAGAGCGCGAGGGCCACGGTCGCCCCGAGCGCGGTCGCGCGGAGACGCACCGCCGACCGACGCTCACGCATCGGGGCGATCGCCGTCGGTGGGCAGGGCGGCCGTGGGGAGGCGGGGAATGATGCGCGCGGCGTTCTCGTAGTAGAGCGCCCGCAGGACGTCGTCCGGCAGGTCCATGCCGTAGAGCTTCCAGAACGCGTGATAGTCGCGGTAGTAGTCGAAGTACTCGTCCGCGGTCTCGAAGACGCGCCAGTAGTACGGGTACTCGTCCGGCTGGAAGGAGTCCTTCCCGAAGAGCACGCGGTCCTTGTACCGGGCGAAGAATTCCGCGGCGAAGCGGGGCTGACGCCCGAGGTCGTAGAGCACGGCCCCCACCTCTGCGAGCACGTTGGGATGGCGGTCGAAGATCGCGCCGAGTCGGGCCAGGTCCGCGGTGTGCCACCCCATGTGCGCCAGGATCCACGTCGTGTTCGGGTGCTTCATCAGCATCCGGTCCCGCTCGGCCATGAGGTCGTCGAAGGCCGGGAAGCGGTCGCGGTCCATGAACCGACGGTTCTCGAAGAGCGC
>CALJLC010000547.1 GCA_937982605.1 uncultured Gemmatimonadales bacterium
CCTGCCTTCCGCGAAGATGTCGGGCTTCGCGGGGAAGAAGTGGCTGAACCGGAGCAGGTTCACCGGCTTCTCGTCGACCCCGACCTGCGCGAAGTCGGTGTTCCAGGTGACGTCGGCCGTGAGGTTCGCGGTGATGCCGTACTTGAGGTCGAGCCCCACGTCCCCGTCGGGATCGTTGGAGAACGCCGGATCGGCGAGTCGGTCCGTGGTGAGCGAGCCGATCGCGTACGGCTTGAGCTCGAGGTTGTTGCCCGCGGGCGGCAGGTCGAGCCCCACGAGCGTGCCCGCGGCCGACACCCGGTTGAGCGCCTGAGGGCCGGCCAGGAAGGGAGGCACCGGGTTCAGATACGTCCACTCGTTCTTGTGGCGGATCGAGCGGCGCAGCTGGATGCCCCACATCTGGTCGGGCCCTGCGTTGTATCGGAGCGACTTGAACGGGATCGCCATCTCGACGACCCAGCCCCCGTCGAACTGCCCGCCGGCGACGTCCCACACCGGGTTCCAGTCGGTGTTGGGCCCGCCCTCGTCGATGACGGCGTAGTCCGCGCGCGCTCCGAGCGCGTTGGCATAGAACATCATGCCGTTCCGGCGATCGTAGAACGTGTCGAACATCACGCCGAAGTGCTCGTTGTTGCGGAGCCCCGGCGTATCCCGGCGGTACTCGTTGATCACCCACGCCTCCGGGGGCGCGGTGTCCCAGCACCGGCAGGTGATGTACACGTTCTGGTCGTCGAACATGACCCAGACGTCGGTCCGCTCCGAGGACGGGTCCCCCGCCACCGGCACGACCTGCACGAAGTCCCCGAACGGGGGGTAGTCGTCGTAGACCGACTCGTCGAGGCGGCCGTCCAGCTCGAGCGGTGCATCGAGGCGAATCGCACGGACGGTGGCCCGTCCGCGGGCATCGCGGGTAGACGATTCGGGCCACTCGGGGGCAGGCGACCCGTCGAGGACGCGCGCGTCTGCACCGTTCCCCTGATCGGTCTGTGCGGCTGCGTCGACCGCCGGCACGGCGAGGGCCAGGACCGCGGCGAGGCCGAGGACGAACGACGGAGAGGGATGCGGCGAGCCGGGCATCGGGCGGGCAGGGGCTGCGTGGCGCCGAGGCGGGAGGCGGCGCGACCGGGCTTCGGGGTCGCGCGATTATTCGGCCGGTCTCGGAGCCCCGCAAGGGAGTTGCAGGAAACCGACGAAAGGCAGGAGCCCGGATGAACGATATCGATCGCCACACCCTCGTCGAGGGCGTGTTCCACGACCGAGACGCGCTGACCGAGAGCGTGCGCGGACTCCTCGAGAAGAGCGTTCCGGCCGACTCCATTCGCGTGTTCGTGCGCGACGCACGGGGCGAGCGTTCACGCGAGGTGGACGTCGACGACGAGGCGGGTACACTGCGCGGCGCGCTCTTCGGAGCCGCCGCGGGCGGTGGGGTCGCGCTGGTCCTTGCACTCGCCGCCGCGGCCGGCTTCCTCGGCCCGACGCGGGTGGAGCCGCTCGGGCTGGTGGGACTCTCGGGCGCCTTCGCCGCCGCGTTGGCGGGCGCGGCGGCCGGCGTGCCGCTCGGAGCGCTCCTCGGCATGGGCCGCTGGCGCGGGGCGTCCCGGATCGGAGCGGTGGAGATCCGTGACACCGGCGCCGTCGTGGTGGTCGAGTCGAGCGAGCTCGCCGAGCTGGCCGCCTCGGTGCTCCGGGGGACGGGAGCAGAACGCGTCGACGTGCGGTAGACCGAGCGATGCCGCGATCGATGGAACCCGAGGAGGAGCGCTAGCGTGGGTCTGGCGCGCGTTCTGCCGTCGTGGCGGGTCGTTCTGGCTCTCGGGCTGATCCTGCTCGTGCTCGCGGTCATGGCGCGATCCGGGGTCGGCCTGGACCCGGCGGTGCGGGCGGCGCTCTCGCGTTCGGGGCTCGACTCGGCAACCGTCGGCCACGTCGAGGGGAGCTGGCTGGGCCGACTCCGGCTCAGCGAGCTGAGGCTCGCGGCCGAGGGCGCCTCGCTGTCCGCGGCCCGGGTCACGGTCGAGCTGAGAGTCCGCGCGCTCTTCGGACGACGTGTCCACTTCGAGCGGATCGAGATCCACGAGCCCTCGCTGCTCGTCGCTCGTGCGTCGGACGAAGAGGACGCGGCATCTCTCGATCCGAGGGCCTCGATCGAGGCGCTGGGCGACCTCGTCGCGCGACCCCCGACCGGTGCCTGGAGCGTCATCGTCGATCACCTGGAGGTGGTGCGGGCCTCGCTCGACACCGACGCCGGTCCGCGAAGCATCGTGCCGCGCCTGGACCTGATCGCCTCGGGCTCGGCGACTCCGGACGGGCTGAACGTGGGGCTCGACTCGCTCGACGCGACCGTCGCGGGGGGATCGGGGACCTCCCCGATCCCGGCCGAGCTCACCGTTCGGGCGTCCGGCACGTTGGCCGACGGCCGCATCGACGTGCGCGTCCGCGCCGCGGACGACGGCTCGGCCGAGCTCGATGCCGACCTGCGCTCGCGTCTGCCCCGGAGCGGAGCCCGCGAGGTCGGCGGCGAAGTCGACCTGCGCGTGCGGACGTCCGGGATCGTCGTCGCAGCCTTCCTGCCGTCGATCGATTCCCTCCTGCCGCCGGGTCCGACTTCGGCCAGACCCCTGCGGGCGACCGTTCGGATGACGGGCACGCTCGACTCGCTGGACCTGGACGTGGACGCGCGTGTCGACGACGTCGCTTCGGGCACCGTGAGGGGCAACGTCCTGGCGCCCTTCGACGAGGCACGGACCCGCCTGCGGCTGGAGCTTGATCTTAGGCGGGGAGGGCTCGCCGACTCCGCGGCGGCGCTGGCGGACGCGCCGCTACGGCTCCGTGCCGATCTGGCCGGCGGCGGTCGCCCGCTCCGGGGTGGAGACCTCGACGCTTTCGCGGAGCTCGACGTCGGGCCGGCGGGCCGTGCCCTCGCGACGGTTTCCGACGACGCGTGGCGGCAGGTAGCCGAAGCTCGGATACGACTCGGTGCCGAGGGTGACGGCACCTGGTCCCTTGAGGCGGCGGATCGACGTGCGGGTGCGCTGCGCATGACGGGGTCGACGTCGGCGGACACGGCGGCGTGGAGCGTGGAAGTCGAACGACTCGTCGCCGAGGAGCTCGCTCCGGGCGTCTGGTACGCCGGACTCCCGGAGGGTGCGGTGTCGGGCACCGCACGGGGCCTGGTGCGCGGGTCCGGGGTGGATGGTCCGCGCTGGTCGACATCCGTCGTTCTCGCGTCGTCGACGCTGGCCGGCGTCGTCCTCGACTCGGCCGAGGTGAGTGCCGACGGAGACCTCCGATCCGCTTCGGGCATGATCTCGTACCTGGAGGCCGAGGCCGGGCGACTCCGGGCGCGCGTCGGGGTGGAGTGGTCGGAGGCGTCCGTCGTGGCGCGCCTCGACTCGGCCTACCTGCAGCTGCCCGCGGCCGACTCGGCGACGGTGCTCCGCTTCGCCGCGCGAGGGCGGATGGCAGCGGACAGCCTCCGCCTCGGCCTCGATCTGACTGCGTCCCGCCTCGCCGGCCTGGCCCTGGACTCGGGGCGCGTGGAGCTCGACGGAACCCGCGCCGAAGTCGGGTATCGGGCCCGTCTCCTGGTGCCGGACTCGGGGCGCATCGAGGCGCGGGGTCGGGTGTCCCGACGCGACGGCGAGACCGTCCTGGCCGTGGAGGAGGGCGTTGCGGTCGGGCTGGACGTGGCCGCGCTCCCGGGCGGCGGCGGGGTCGGGGGCGTGCTCGGCGGGGAGACTACGCTCATGGTGACGCGTCGGGCTGCCGGTGACGTGGCGGTGGAGGGCACCGTGACGGGACGCCGCCGCCGGCCGGCCGATGGGGCGGTCGACCTCCTCGAGGCCCGGGTGCGGACCGAGCGAGACGGCCGGCACCACGTCGAGGGAACGCTCGTTCCGGCGGAGGGTGGTGGGCTCGAGCTCGTGGGAGCGGTCGACGTGCGGGCGGACACGCTCGACGCCGAGCTGACCGCCACGGGCAGGCTGCCGGACCCCGTCGAGGTCCTCGGCGGAGCTCGGGCCGACTCCGTGCGGCTCTCCCTGGACGCCGTCCGCGTGGACGAGCTCGAGCTCCGCGGTCGGGGCGAGCTGGTCGGGCTCGAGGCACGCGGGCTGACGGCCGACACGGTCCGGGTGGCCGGCTCGCTCGGACCCGAGGGCTTCAGCGTGGACACCGCCATCGTCCGCTCTCCGGTGGCCGCGCTCGATGCGGGTGGTCGGCTGCGACGGCGGTCGGCCGGCGCGATCCCGGACACGGCCCGGGTCGTGGTCGAGGTCCGGGAGCTGGGACCCCTCGCGGAGCTGCTCGAGACTGATCTGCGCGGCGGAGGGGGCGTCGTCTCCGTGACCCTGTCCGGGCACGTCGACTCGACGAACGTCGCGGGGGAGCTGGCGCTCGCCGATCTGGCCGTCGGTGACGTCGTCTTCGCCGCGATGGACGGGCGCGTCGACGCGACGCTCGGTGGACCGTCGTGGGAAAGCGCGCTGGCGGGGATGCAGGGTCGGGTCGAGCTCGAGGTCGGACGGGTCGCCCTCCCCGAGGCGGACGTGAGGC
>CALJLC010000548.1 GCA_937982605.1 uncultured Gemmatimonadales bacterium
CGCCTTCGCGTACCCCGCCTTCGTGCCCGCCTACATCCGCGACCTCTTCTGCGAAGGGAAGGGACCGTTTCGGTGGGCGGCGCTCTCCGGGGACCCGAAGGACATCCACCGCACCGACGAGCTGGTCCTCTCGATGTTTCCCGAGGACGAGCATCTGTGCCGCTGGATCCGGATGGCGCACGAGAGGGTGGCCTTCCAGGGGCTCCCGTCGCGGATCTGCTGGCTCGGACAGGGCGCGCGCGCGCGCTTCGGGCTCGCGCTCAACGAGCTCGTGGCCGCGGGGGAGCTGAGCGCGCCGATCGTCATCGGGCGGGACCACCTCGACACCGGCTCGGTGGCCTCCCCCAACCGGGAGACCGAAGCGATGAAGGACGGCACCGACGCGGTGGCCGACTGGCCGATCCTGAACGCGCTCCTGAACACGGCGTCCGGATCGAGCTGGGTCTCCTTCCACCACGGAGGCGGCGTCGGCATCGGGAACTCGCTGCACGCCGGGCAGGTCATCGTGGCGGACGGGACGCCGGAGATGGCCGCCCGCCTCGAGCGCGTGCTCACGAACGATCCCGTCATCGGCGTGGCCCGCCACGTCGACGCGGGCTACGGCGTGGCGATCGAGACCGAGGAGCGCGAGGGCGTCCGCATCCCGATGCGGGAGTAGCCTACTCCTCGAGATCGAGCGCGAGCTGGGACGTGTCGGCGCCGAGGGCCGCCGCCACGGGGCGGAAGGCCGCGTCGATCGCTTCGGCGCGCAGGTGTCGACCGTCGCGAACGACGGCCCGACCGCCGACGAGGACATCGCGCACGGGGCTCTCGTCTCCCGAGAAGATCCACGAGTCGAGGAGATCGTCCTCCCGCCGCCCGACGAGCGAGGGGTGGCCGGCGTCGAGCACGACGACATCCGCCCGGTAGCCGGGCGCGAGCCGGCCGATCCGTCGACCGCTCGCGCGCGCACCGCCCGCCCAGGCGCCCTCGAGGAGCGCGCGTCCCGTCGATCGCGCCTGCCTTCCGGCCGCGACGTTCCGGGAGCGGGTGGCGAGGCGCTGGGCGTATTCCAGCGTCCGCAGCTCCCCCACGGGGCTCCGGCCGACGTGAGAGTCCGTCCCCACCGCCCAGCGGCCCCGCGCGGCGGAGAACGCCTCGAAGGGGAAGATCCCGTCGCCCAGATTCGCTTCCGTGGTCGGACAGAGCCCCACGACCGCCCCGGATGCCGCGATCCCGGCGACCTCGTCGGCGTCGACGTGGGTGGCGTGGATCAGGCACCAGCGCGCGTCGACGTCGGCGTGGTCGAGGAGCCATGCCACCGGGCGGGCGCCCGACCAGGCCAGGCACGCCTCCACCTCCCGCTGCTGCTCGGCCACGTGGATGTGGAGCGGGATGTCCGGATCCATGCCGCGAACCGCCTCGACGGCCACGGCCAGGTCGGCCGGCGGGACCGCGCGCAGCGAATGCAGCGCGAGGCCGACCCGCACGGTGGCCGGGGACGCTTCGGCCCCGAGCACCGCGATGTCCCCGATGAGGTCCTCGACCGAAGCGGTGAAGCGCCGTTGCGCCGCGAGCGGCGCGGCGCCCCCGAAGTCGGACGTCCGGTACACGGTCGGGAGAATGGTCATCCCGATCCCGGCCTGCCCGGCGGCCGAGACGAGGCGCCGCGCCATCTCCACCGGATCGTCGTAGGCCCGGCCCGCCGGATCGTTGCGCAGGTAGTGGAACTCCGCGACCGACGTGAAGCCGTGGCGGACGAGCTCGGCGTACAGACGGGCGGCGATCGCCTCGACGCCCGGTGGGTCGATGCGCTCGAGGAAGGCGTACATCCGCTCCCGCCAGCTCCAGAACGTGTCTCCGGTTGCGGAGCCGCGCTCGGTCAACCCGGCCAGTGCGCGCTGGAAGGCGTGGGAGTGGACGTTCGGCACGCCCGGCACCGCGACGCCGGGGAGCGTCACAGCCCCGCGTGGCGTCGTGTCCGCCTCGACGAAGGTGATCCACCCACCGCCGTCGACGGAGAGGCGCACGTCGCGGGCCCATCCGCCCTCCAGGAGGGCGCTGTCGAAGAAGAGGTGGGGCATGGCGGCCGAGTGTAGATTGGCGCGGAAGGCGACGTCAACGAGGGGGTGCGCTGAGCCCGATCGATCTCGTGGTCCGTGGCGGCCACGCCGCCACGATGGTACCCGGACGCGACGACCCGTGGGGCACCGTGTCCGACGTGCTCCTGGCGGTGTCGGGGGGTAGCATCGCGTGGATCGGACCCGAGCGGGAGGCCCCCCCGGAGGTGCGCGGCGGCGGCGGCGTGGAGACGCTCGACCTGGCCGGAGGCTGGGTCACGCCGGGGCTCGTGGACGCCCACACGCATCTCGTGTTCGCGGGGAACCGGGCCGGGGAGTTCGAGGCCCGGCTGGGCGGCGCCACGTACGAGGAGATCGCGCGGGCCGGCGGGGGCATCCTGTCGACGGTGCGGGCGACGCGCGGCGCCTCGCTCGACGAGCTCGTGACCGCGGCGCTGCCCCGCCTCGAGACGCTGGTCGACCACGGCTGCACGACGGTGGAGATCAAGTCGGGGTACGGCCTCGACGTCGAGACCGAGCTGCGCATGCTCGAGGCCGCGCGGGAGGTCGGGCGGCGGGCCGGCGTGACCGTATCGACCACGCTGCTCGCGGCCCACGCGCTCCCCGAGGAGCACCGATCGGACCGGGACGGATACCTCGACCTCGTCTGCCGGGAGATGATCCCGCGTGCCGCGGGCGAAGGGCTGGCCGACGCTGTGGACGCCTTCTGCGAAGGGATCGCCTTCACCCCGGCCGAGTGCGCCCGGGTCCTGCGCTGCGGGGCGGAGCACGGGCTCGCGGGGCGACTCCACGCCGACCAGCTCAGCGACCTCGGCGGCGCGGCGCTCGCCGCGGAGCTCGGCGCCCGTTCCGCCGACCACCTCGAGTGGACCTCCGACGAGGGCGTGCGCGCGTTGGCCGAGGCGGGCTGCTCGGCGGTGCTGCTTCCCGGTGCCTTCCACTTCCTGCGCGAGACGCGCCGGCCTCCGGTGGAGGCGCTGCGGGCCGCCGGCGTCCCGATCGTGGTGGCGACCGACCTCAATCCCGGGTCGTCACCCGTGGGCTCGCCGCTCCTGGCCGCGGGCTTCGCCTGCGTGCACTTCGGGCTCACCCCGGCCGAGGCGGTGGCGGGGCTCACGCGTCACGCGGCGGTGGTCCTCGACCTCCAGGACCGGGGGACGCTCCGGCCCGGCCTTCGCGCGGACCTGGCGTGCTGGGCCGTCGACACCCCCGCCGAGCTGGCCTACTGGATCGGCGCCAACCCGTGCAGCGCGGTCGTCACCGGAGGGCGCC
>CALJLC010000549.1 GCA_937982605.1 uncultured Gemmatimonadales bacterium
GCTGAGGTAGCATGTGTCCGTGACCGAGATCTTCAGATAGTCGATCCTACGCCCGAACTGGTCGATCACGTCGTCACCCCCGCGTCGGCCTCCGAGGCGCGCGGGCCCCCGGCACGGCGGGTCCGGGCCGTCCCGGGTGGGACCTCGCCCTCGACCCATGCGGCCTGCCCGTCGGCATAGTGCTCCTTCTTCCACACCGGCAGCCGCTTCTTGATCTCCTCGATCACGTACCTGGACGCGTCGAACGCCTCGGCCCGGTGCGGACTCGACACCGCGATGGCCACCGAGACCTCTCCGACGGCCAGCTCGCCGGTGCGGTGGACGACGGCGACGCGGTCGGTGCCGAGCCGCGCGGCCGCCTCGCGCGCGATCTCCCCCAGCACGCCCTCGGCCATCTCCCGGTAGGCGTCGTAGCGCATCCCGTCGACGGGGCGCCCGTCGGCGTGGTCGCGGACGACGCCGAGGAAGAGGATCGCCGCACCGTCGGCGTCGTGGCCGACCCGGGCGAGCACGGCGGCCGGGTCGATCGGATCCTCGCCGACCGCGGAGTACGGGAGGCGCGCCGCGCTCATCCGCCCGCCACCGGGGGAATGAAAGCCACCTCGTCGTCCGCACCGAGCGGCTCGTCGAGGAAGGCGTAGGTGCGGTTCACCGCCACAGCGGGCTCCTCCGGCAGCGCGTCGAACGGCGCGCCCCTGCCGCGGAGGGTGCGCACCAGGTCCGCCACGGTCGCACCCTCGTCGAGCTCCACCGCGAGCGATCCCGAGCCGACGAGATCGCGGTAGGCGGCGAAGAACAGCGCGTTGACGGAGATGCTCACGGGTCGCTCGAGCGGGAGGGGTTCGCCCGGGCCGAGAGCACCTCGACCGGGCGGGATGCCAATTAGAGGCACCCCGGGGCGGCCGTCAACGTTCCCCGGGGACCGCCACCGTATCCCCGGGCGAGCCCCCCGGCGGCCCACCTCGTCGGCGCGGCCCGTCTCGCCCGCGCATCGAGCGGATCCGCCGGCCCATCTCTTCCCGCAGCGACTGCAGCTCCAGGACCTTCGTGGCCGGCAGGAGCTCCAGGAGGGCGGCCTGCTCCTCCTCGAAGAGTGCCAGCTCTTCGCGGCGCAGCTCCAGGACTCGCTCGAGGAGCTCCGTCGCCTCGGCGGCGTCGTCGCCGCCCTCCAGCAGCAGCGCCTCCATGCGCCGCCGCGTCGCCTGCTCGGACCGGAAGAGCTGCCGGCGACGCTGCTCGAAGTCGCGAGCCAGCTCCGAGAGCGCGTCGGACTGCTCGTCGGTCAGGTCGAGGCGTTCCTTGATGACCCGCGTCATCTCCGCGCGGAATCGCTCCTCCATCCGGGCGCGATCGCGTCCGCCGGTCGGGGCCTGCGCGGAGGCGCCGACGGCCCACGCCGTCGAAAGGAGCATCGCGAGCGGTACGACCGCCCGACGGAACCGTTTCTTCATCCCTGTCCTCCCGGTGACTCGGCGACCAGCTCGTCGAGCAGGGCCGCCAGCTCGTCGTCGGTGAGCTCCTCCAGCGTGGGCGCGCCGGCCAGCAGCCCGTCGTCGCTCACCCAGAACTCACCCTCCTCGAACTCGGCGGCCAGGTCGTCCTGGAGCGTGGTCGTCACGCGGCCTTCGTTCGAGGCGATCCCGATGCCGAGCGCGACCGCCGCCACGGCCGCCGCCGACAGCCCCCACCACGGACGGCGAACCGGCCGGCGCCGACCCAGGGCCGCGCGCGCCACCCGGTCCGCGAGCTCCGCGGGAGCCTTCGGGCGCGACTCCCGGAGCAGCCCGATCAGCTCGAGCTCCGCACGGCATTCGGCGCACACCTCCGTGTGCTCCCGCACGAGGCGGTCACGCTCGGCGTCGAGCCGGGCGCTCACGTGGTCGGGCAGCCACTCCCGAACCTCCGCGCACCGATCCTGTGTGTTCATCCCATCAGCTCCCTGAGGCGTCGAATGCCATGGAAGTAATTTACGCGCGCCGCCCCTTCGCTCGATCCGATGATTTCGCCGATCTCCCGGAAGCTGAGACCCTCGTCGACGCGAAGAGCCACCGACAGCCGCTGCTTCTCGGGCAGCTCGGCGAGGCGGCTCCGGGCGCGTTCCGCCTCGGACGCCGTGACCGCCGCCTCGGCCGGATCGTCTCCCGACGCCACGAGCTCCGGCGCGTCGGCGAGCGCGGTCTCCCGGCGGCGGCGGCTCTTCCTCAGCGCGCCACGCGCCTCGTTTGCCGTGATCGTCAGCAGCCAGCTCTTGAAGGACGCGTCGCCGCGGAATCCGTCGAGCGCCCCGAAGGCCTTGATGAAGGCGTCCTGTACCACGTCCTGTGCGATGTCCTCGTCTCGGGTCATCGACAGCGCGACACCGAACGCCACGCCGGAGTGCCGCCTCACCAGCGCGGTGAGGGCGGCCTCGTCTCCCGCACGGGCCCGCTCCACCAGCCGGGCATCCGGACCCTCGGCGTCGTCCCGTCGATCCTCACTCACCGACTCTTGGACGCGCGGGCGCGCGTTTCGTTAAGTGCCCGAAGGGGGCACCGGGTCAGAAGCCGACCTCGTCGAGCTGCTCGACGCGCGCGCGGAGGTGCTTGGAGGGCTTGAATACGGGCACGGACCGGGCGGGAACCTCCACCGCCTCCCCCGTCCGGGGGTTCCGGGCCATCCGGGTCTTCCGCTTCCGGACCTTGAAGGTGCCGAAGCCACGGATCTCGATGTTCTCACCATTGGCGAGGGCGAGCTTGACCGCGTTCAGGAATCCGTCGACGACGAGCGCGCAGTCCTTCTTGGTGATTCCGGGGCCGATGGCTTCGGCCACCTGCTCCACCAAGTCCGCCTTCGTCATAGTGCCTCCAGAGAACGTTTTCCGGCCCGCCCTCCGGCCGGGGCGAGGACGGTAACCCGCCTGCCCGGAGGCCGCAAGCTGTGCCGGAGTCGTTGGGGCGTAGTGACTTGCGCCCCTCGGGCCCGGTGCGCTCAGGCGCCCTTTCGGGCCTCCATCAGAGCCACGAAATCGTCGAACAGATAGCGGCTGTCGTGTGGTCCCGGCGCCGCCTCGGGATGGTACTGGACCGAGATGACGGGCAGCTCGCGGTGACGCACGCCCTCGACGGTGCCGTCGTAGAGGTTGACGTGGGTGAGGCGGAGGCCGGGCGCGCCCGGGATCTCGTCGCCGTCGCCGCCCTTCACCGCGAAGCCGTGGTTCTGAGAGGTGATCTCGACCGTCTGGCGGTCGAGGTACTTCACCGGGTGGTTCGCGCCGTGGTGGCCGAAGGGCAGCTTGTACGTGCCGGCGCCGAAGGCGCGGCAGATGAGCTGATGGCCGAGGCAGATCCCGAGGACCGGCACCCCGGCCTCGGCGAGCCCGACGATGGCCTCCTGGGCCTTCTCGACCGCCGCGGGGTCCCCCGGACCGTTCGACACGAAGAGCCCGTCGGGCGGGTCGGCCAGGAGCTCCGCCGCGGTCGTCTCCGCCGGGATGACGGTCACCCGGCAGCCGCGCTCCGAGAGGAGCTTGGGCGAGTGCGCCTTGACGCCGAAGTCGTACGCGAGGACGTGGAAGCGCTCCTCCCCCACCGCGGGGACCTCGTACGGTTCCTCGGTCGACACCCCGCACGCCAGATCGAGCCCCTCCATGAGCGGCTGGGCCCGGATCTGCTCGAGGAGCGCGTCGGCGTCCTGTCCGGACGAGGCGATCGCGCCGCGCATGGCCCCGTGCGAGCGGATGTGGCGCGTGAGCGCGCGGGTGTCGACGTCGGCGATGCCGGTGATGCCGTTGTCCCGGAGGTATCCGTCCAGCCCACCCTTCGACCGCCAGTTGGATTCGACCCGCGACGCCTCGCGGACGATGAACCCGCTCACCTGCGGATCGGGGGACTCGCGGTCCTCCTCGTTGACGCCGTAGTTGCCGATCAGCGGGTACGTCATGGTGACGAGCTGACCCGTGTACGAGGGGTCCGTCAGGACCTCCTGGTAGCCGGTCATCGACGTGTTGAAGACGACTTCACCGAACGCCGTCTCGTCGGCACCCAGGCGGGCGCCGTCGAAGCGACGGCCGTCCTCCAGCAGGAGGTAGGCGTTGCGTTCCAGGGGGAGGCTCCTCGGCGTGACCGAAACGGGGCGACGGACAGGAAAAAGCTACCGGCGCCCCGGGGGCGGTCAACCGGCTTCCACCCCCTGATCGCGGGGTTAGCTTCGCAGCATGGACACCGTCTACATCCACGCCGACGAGTCCTGTCTCGGCAACCAGCACCGCAAGAAGGCGAGCCCCGGCGGCGCCGCCGGCCTCCTGGAAGTCTGGAAGGACGGGGCCTGGGAGCGGCGCGACTACTGGATCTCCGAGCCGGACACGACCAACAACCGCATGGCGCTGCGGAGCCTCCTGGAGCCCCTCGCCGCGTTGCGACGGCGGTGCCGCGTGGTGTTCACGTCGGACAGCCAGTACCTGGTGAAGGGGATCAACGAGTGGCGCCACGGCTGGAAGCGCGCCGGGTGGAAGCGCAAGACGGGCGCCATCGCCAACGTGGAGCTCTGGAAGGCCGTGGACGCGGCGGTCTCGCGCCACGACCTCTCCGCCCACTGGGTGCGGGGCCACCAGGGTCATCCCGAAAACGAGTTCGCCGACTGGCTGGCCACCCGGGCGGCGGCGGAGCAGACGCAGTCGGGGGGCCTGGTGCCCTCGGTCTACACCGAGTGGCTGGAGGAGCAGCGGGAAAAGGGCCGGCTGCTCGACGTCATGGAGTTCGAGCCACCGGAGACGCGCTACGGCGCCTGAGCGGTTCCCGTCCCGGCGCCGGTCGACGTCCGGTGTACGGATCGTGATGGATGGAGGGAATATTAAAAACGAGACGGCCCGAGCCGCAGCGAACTGCAACCCGGGCCGCCTCTTCGAGGGCTTCGGCGGGACTCACGAGTCCTGCCTCTCTATCTCTCGCCCTCACCACGCTGGCGGGTTCATGGCCCTCGCTTGGGACCGCCTTCGTGAAGGCGGCTGGACCTTTCCCCCTCCCTCCTTCCGTCGCGCGGTCCGCGACCGGAGGCTGCCTCGAGCTCCTTCCGGTGAGGCTTCTCGGCGGGGGCCAGCGACCTCCCCCGTCGGGTTCCCCGGGTTTCCCAAGCCCCGGTTCACCGTGTCATCGCTGCACCGTCGCGCCCGATGACCCACGTTTCAGATTCATCAGAGGGATGACCAACGTCATCGATCTCGATGAGCCGCATCTGAACCGCGACAGATAGATACAGGGTCGCCAGCCGGAGAGCAACCACCCGGTCGAGAAACGTTTGTCTGGACCGGAACTACGTCTTATCCCGTTGCCCACCAACGAGTTGACTTGACAACAGATGTTTCTCGAATCGCCGCGGGGAGGCCATCGGAAACATCTGAATCCCCGGCGGCTCGAGCCCGTGGTTCCGGGATCGTACCATCGGGAACTTGGAGAAATGGCAGCGCCCGACCCGGTCGGCCGCTCCGGGTCCGGGACCGCTCAATTTGTTGCCCACCCTACAGGAATCGAGTGTCCGAACGTCTCGCCGAAGCGCCGTACGAGTGATCGCCGCACCGCCGAGGCGTCGGGTGCGGCGCCGAGCTCGCGCTCCATCGACGTCACGCCGGCGTCGGGAATGCCGCACGGGACGATCGTGTCGAAGTACGCGAGCTCCGCGGAGACGTTGAGCGCCACGCCGTGGGAGGTGATCCAGCCGGACGAGACGCGCACGCCGATGGCGGCGAGCTTGCCCCCGGCCGTCCAGATCCCGGTGCCGGCCTCGCTGCGCGCGGCGGTGACGCCGAAATCCGCCGCCACGGCGATCAGCACCTCCTCGAGATCCCTCAGGTACCGATGCAGGTCCTTACGGTCCGGCTTGAGGTCCAGGATCGGGTAGGCGACGAGCTGGCCGGGACCGTGGTACGTCACGTCGCCTCCGCGGCCCGCCTCGAAGAGCTCGATTCCACGCCGACGCCGTTCCTCCTCGTCGAGCAGGACGTGCGCCGGGTCGGAGGCGGATCCCAGCGTGATGACGTGCGGGTGCTCGAGGAGGATCAGCGTGTCGGGGACCTCCCCCGCCCTGCGACGAGACACCAGATCCGCCTGCAGCTCGAGCCCGGCCGCGTACGGAAGCGTGCCGGGCTCGAGGACCTCCAGGGGGCGCGGTGCCCCCGCGGCGCTCACGCGTCCTCGGGGAAGGTCTCGAGCATCTCCTTGAGGGCCGAGAGGAAGCGCGCGGCATCGGCGCCGTCGACGATCCGATGGTCGTAGCCCAGCGCGAAGAGCGCACGCTTCCGGATCGCCATCGAGTCCGCACCCGTCTCCGGGTCGGTGACCACCACGACCCGCTTCTCGATCGCGCCGGTGCCGAGGATCGCCGACGTCCCCTTGGGGATGACCGGGAGTCCGACGAGGGTTCCTAGAACGCCCGGATTGGTGATCGAGAAGGTGGCGCCCTGGATCTCGGCCGGCATGAGCTTGCGGTCGCGGGCGCGCGTGGCGAGGTCGACGATCTTGTTGCCGATCCCCACGAGGCTCAGATGGTCGGCGTCGTGGACGACCGGCACGATGAGACCCGGGTTGAGGTCCACCGCCATGCCGAGGTTCACGTTTCCGCGGTAGATCACGTTGTTGCCCGATACCGCCGCGTTGACCATCGGGAAGTCGGAGAGCACCCGCGACACCGCCCAGGCCACGAAGGCGGTGTAGCTGACCCGGGCTCCCTGCTGGGCCCACTTCGGCTTCATCTCGGCGCGCACCTTGTCGATGGCCGAGAAGTCGATCTCGATGAAGGAGTGGACGTGCGGCGCGACCCGCTTGGCCAGCACCATGTGCTCCGCCGTGAGCCGGCGGATCTTGTCCATCGGCTCCACCCGATCCGCCGCGCGGACCGGATACTCCGGATGGCGGACCTCGCCGTGGAAGGCGGCCCACAGGTCACCGGACGCCGGAGCGGGAGTCGCCTTCGGCGCCGGAGCGGCGGGGGCCGGAGCCGGCGCAGCGGGCTGCGCGGCCGGCTCGGCTGCCTGCCCGCCCGACTCGATGAAGTCGAGGATGTCCTGCTTGGTGACCCGCCCGGCATGCCCGGTCCCCGGAACCGACTGGATGTCGACGCCGTGCTCGGCCGCGATCTTGCGCACCACCGGCGTCGAGCGGGTCCGGAGTCGCTCCTCCGCGCTCGCCACGCCGTCGCCTCCGACCGCGGCCGCGAGAGCCGCCGCCGACCGGGAGGCCTCCGGCTGCGGAGCCGCGGGAGCCGGCTCGGGCGCCTCCGCGGCGGCCTCGGCAGGCTCGGGAGCCGCCGGTTCCGGCGCGGGAGCGGCTGCACCCGCTTCCGTGTCGATGTAGGCCACGATCGTGCCGACCTCCACGGTCTCGCCCTCGCCGACCGCGATCTCGACGAGCGTGCCCGCCGACGGCGCCGGGATCTCGGCGTCCACCTTGTCCGTGGAGATCTCCAGGATGGGCTCGTCGCGCTCGACGGCGTCGCCCACCTGCTTGAGCCACTGCGATACGGTACCCTCGGCGATGGACTCTCCCATCTGGGGCATGGGTACTTCGATGCGAGCCACGCTCGACTACTCCTCCAAGGATTTCAGTAGGCCGCGAGGTACCGAGCGGCCGTCACGACGTCGTCGGTCTGCGGTAGAAAGTAATCCTCCAGCGATCCCGAGTAAGGCACCGGCGCGTCGATGGCCGTCACGCGCAGGATCGGGCCGTCGAGCCACTCGAAGGCCTTCTCGTTCACCCGCATGGAGATCTCGCCCGCGATGCCGCCCGTACGGGTGTCCTCGTGCACGACGAGCAGGCGGCCCGTCTTCTTCACGCTCTCGACGATCGCGTCGTCGTCCAGTGGCAGCAGCGTCCGCAAGTCGATGATCTCGACGGAGACGCCGTCCTGCTCCGCGAGCGTCTCGGCCGCCTCGACGCTCTTGTGGACCATCGCGCCGTAGGTGACGATCGTCAGGTCGGTCCCTTCGCGGACCGTCTTCGCCTGGCCCAGCGGCACCACGTAGTCCTCGTCCGGAAGCACCGCGCGCAGCGCGGGCGCCCGGTAGAGCCCCTTGTGCTCCTCGAAGATCACCGGGTTGTCGTCCCGGATGGCCGCCTTCAGGAGGCCCTTCGCGTCGTACGGGTTGCTCGGATAGACGATCTTGAGCCCCGGCGTGTGGAAGAACGCCATCTCGACGTTCTGGGAGTGGAACGGTCCGCCGCGGTTCCCCCCTCCGACCGGTCCCCGGATCACGAGCGGCAGCGCCCCGGCACCGCGGTACAGCGACGTGGCGATGTAGTTCGTGATCACGTCGTACGCCGGAGAGACGAAGTCCATGAACTGGATCTCGACCACCGGGCGGAGGCCCATGTGGGCGGCACCCGCGGCGGCGCCCGTGAAGCCCCCCTCCGCGATGGGGGTGTCGATCACCCGCTCGGGGCCGAACACCGACAGGAAGTCACGGGTGACCTTGAAGGCTCCGCCGTACACGCCGATGTCTTCGCCCAGCAGGAAGACGTCGTCGTCTCGGCGCATCTCCTCGAAGAGCGCCTCGGAGATCGCCTCGAGGAAGGTCACGGCCTCTCCTCGCCTGGTCTTGGCGAGATGCTCCGGGGTCTCGGGCTGGGTCATGAGCGGTGTTGGGGCGAAGGCGTTTCGGGCGCGGTCGTCGGGCGTTCGGGTCAGGCGAGCGCGGGATCCGGTTCGCGCGCCCGTGTCCACGGCCGGCGCGTCTCCGTGTCGGTGTAGACGTCCAGGACGGCGTCGGGTCCGTGCGGGAGTGGCTCGGCGACCGCACGCTCGGCCGCCGCGCGGCACCGCTCGAACTCCTCCTCCTCGATGGCCAGGAGCTCTTCCTCGGACGCCCAGCCACGCTCGAGCATGCGGGAGCGGAAGCGATCGATCGGGTCCCTCTTCTCCCATTCGGCGATGAGCGCCGGGTCCACGTAGTCCTGCGGGTCGTGCTGCGCGTGTCCCTTCCGGCGGAAGTAGCGGAGCTCGACCATGCGGGTGCCCTCCCCCGCCCGCACGAGCGCGGCGGCCCGGCGCACCGCGTCGAAGACGGCGAGCACGTCGGTGCCGTCGACCGACTCGGCGCCGATCCCGTAGCCGGGGCCCTTCTCGACGAAGCTCGCCACGCGGGTGTTGCGGGAGGTCGGCGTCGAGAATGCCCACTGGTTGTTCTCGACCATCAGGATCAGCGGGCAGCGCTGCACGGCGGCGAAGTTCAGCCCCTCGTGCCACGCGCCGGTCGACGAGGCGCCGTCCCCGTAGAAGACCATCCCGACCCGCTCCTCCCCCCGCATCCGGAAGGCGAGCGTGATGCCGGCCATGATCTCGACCATCGTGCCCAGCGGCGACACCGGCCCCACGAAGCCCTTCGGGAAGTCGAACCAGGACACGTTGGCCGCGCGGCCGCGCGTCGGGCTCGTCCCCCTCGCCATGTACTGGCGGAAGAAGTCGATGAGCTCGCCGCCGAAGAGAAAGAGCGCCCCGGCGGCGCGAATCGTGGGGGCGAGGAAGTCCCCGGTCCCGTCCGTGGCACGCCGGAGCGCGAACGCGGCGCCGACGGCGCCGGCCTCCTGGCCGAGCGAACGATAGAGTCCACCCGTGACGTGTCCCTGCTTCTGGAGCGTCTCGAGTCGCTCCTCCGCCGCCCGGGTCACGACGAGCGCCCGGTAGAGGGCGTGGAGCTCGGCGCGCCCCAGACCGTGCGCGTCGCCGTCAGACATGAGCCGCTCGGGCGTGGCGTGGACGGGCGGGGACAAGCCCGCCGCCGCGCGACGCGACGGGGTGCTGCGCCGTGGCGCGGTTCAAGGGGTCAGTTGCCCTCGTTACCGGAGTTCGCGTCGCCGCTGGGCGCGGGCGCCGGGGTCGCGCCGGGCAGCACCGGCTCGGGAGCCGTCTGCGCGGCCGGGGCGTTGACCTGGATCACCGACTCGGGCAGCGCGGAGCGTGACGACATGATCGAGAGGACGAGCGCCAGCACCATGAAGATCGTGCCGGAGGTCCAGGTGGCGCGCGTCAGGACCGTCGTGGCCTGCCGACCGCCGAGAACCCCGTCGGCCATCGTGCCGCCGCCGCCGCCGACCGCGGCGAGGCCGCCGCCCTTGCCCGCCTGGAGCAGGATGACGACCGAAAGGAAGATCCCGTCCAGGACCAGGACGGTGAGGAGGAATCCGTACATCGTTCCGTCTTGCGTAGTGGGGAGTCGTTAAACGTCAGAAGGCCCCGAGAGGGTGTCAACGGCTCCGGCTGTGCGGCGGCGGCGCCTTCAGCCCGCCGCCCGGGCGATCGCGGCGAACGACCCCTGATCGAGGCTGGCCCCGCCGACGAGGACCCCGTCGACGTCGGGCGCCGCCAGGAGCTCGGCCGCGTTGGCCGGCTTGACCGAGCCCCCGTAGAGGATCGGCGCGGCCGCGGCGGCATCCGAGGCGTCGGCCAGACGTCGGCGGATGACCCCGTGCGCCTCGGAGGCGTCCGCGGGCGTGGCGGTCTCGCCGGTCCCGATCGCCCAGACCGGCTCGTACGCCACGAGGAACGGCCCGCCGTCGGCCAGCTCGGGGAGCGCCGCCTCGAGCTGCCGCAGGACGACCTCCTCGACCCGCCCCGCCCGCCGCTCCTCGATCGTCTCTCCGACGCAGAGGACCGGCACGAGGCCGTGACGACGCGCCGCCGCCACCTTGGCCGCCGTCTCGTCGTCGGTCTCGCCGAAGACGTGTCGCCGCTCGGAGTGACCGACCAGCGCGTAGGTGGCGCCCGCGTCCCGGGCCATCGGCGCCGACGTCTCGCCGGTGAACGCCCCCTCGTCCCGCGCGTGAACGTTCTGCACGCCCACCGCCACCCGATCCGGAGCCTCGGCCACCGCCGCGGTGATCGAGATGGCCGGCGGAAAGACGATGAGCCGATGGTCCGCTCCGATCCCGTCGAGAGAGAGCCCCCCGAAGAACGCCCGTGTCGCCGACGGGCCCGTGTGCATCTTCCAGTTTCCGGCGATGACGGCCATCAGCTGTTCCGGTTGGTGAGGGCTTCCACGCCCGGCAGGAGCGCGCCCGCCAGGAGCTCGAGAGACGCACCGCCCCCGGTCGAGACGTGGGTCAGGCGGTCCACGACGCCCGCCCGCTCGGCCGCAGCGGCGGAGTCGCCGCCTCCGAGCACCCCGACCGCGCCGTCATCGCACGCGTCCGCGACCGCTCGGGCGACCTCCACGGTGCCCTCGGCGAACGGCTCGACTTCGAAGACGCCCATCGGACCGTTCCAGACGATCGTCCGGGCGCGCCGCACCATGTCGGCGTACCGGGTCCGCGTTTCGGGCCCGATGTCGAGGATCCGGTCGTCGTCGCCGACCGCCTCTCGCGCCACCGCCCGCCGCGGCGCCGAGGCATCGACCTCCGGGGCCACCACGCAGTCGACCGGCAGGACGAGCCGCTCGCCGCCCTCCTCGAGGATCGACGCCGCCGTGCCCACGCTCTCCTCCTCCACCAGCGACGCCCCCGTGTCGAGGCCGAGCGCGCGGAAGAAGGTGTTGGCCATGGCCCCGCCGATGAGGAGGCGATCGACGCGCGGCAGGAGTGCCGAGATCACGTCGATCTTGGTGGAGATCTTGGCGCCGCCGATGATCGCCACGAAGGGGCGTTCCGGCATGCGCAGGGCCTCCTCCAGGAAGCGGAGCTCCCGCGCCAGCAGGTGACCGGCCACGGCCTCGCCGCCTCGTGCCGTCGTCGCTTCGGCGAGCCCCGTGGTCGACGCGTGGGCCCGGTGGGCGGCGCCGAACGCGTCGTTGACGAAGAGCGAGCCGAGCGACGCCCAGAACGCCGCCAGGTCGGGGGCGTTGGCCGTCTCGCCCGCCTCGAAGCGGGTGTTCTCGAGCAGCGCGATCGAGCCGTCGGCGAGCCCCGCGACGGCCGCCTCCACCGCTTCTCCGCGGGTGTGCGGGACGAAGACGACGGGGGCGTCGAGGAGGTCGTTCAGATGCTCCGCGACCGGGGCGAGCGAGTACTCCGGGGCCGGCTCACCCTTCGGCCGGCCGAGATGGGAGAGCAGGACGACCCGGGCGCCGGCATCCGTGAGCGTGCGCAGCGTCTCGAGCGAAGCGCGGATCCGCTGGTCGTCCGTGATCCGTCCGCCGTCGAGGGGGACGTTGAGGTCCGCGCGTACGACGACGCCGGAGCCTCGGAGGGACGCGGCGTCGACCTCCGAGAGGGTCTTCTTGTTCACTGTGGAGGAAAGATCTTCCCCAGGTCGTCGACGTAAGCGCGCCCCTCGGGCGTCAGATCCGTCCTCTTCGTGGAGACCCAGCGGACGAACGTGATGTCCGGGCCGCTGCCGTAGTTCCAGAACTCGGTCAGGCGCCCGGTGCCCTCGTCGACGATGTGGACGTTGTTGGGCCGTCCGAAACGTACCCAGACCTCCGCCGCATCGCCAAAGACGGTCCCGAAGCGGAGCTTGGCGTACGCCGTCCTCGCCAGATGCTCGACCCGCCGCTCGTTGACCGCCGTCGCGGGCACTCGGTCCCGCGTCGGCCAGAAGGCGTCCTCGACCGTACGCCGCTCCGGCGGCGCCGCACGCTGATAGCGGGCGATCTCGGCCCCGTCCAGAAGGTACGAGATGTCGAGGAGCTCGTCGGCGTCCATCTCGTCCATGCGCGCCAGCGCGGCGTCGAAGTGCTCGGCCGCCTCCTCCGAGCGGCCGAGTCGGTGCAGCGCGATCCCCGCCAGCAGCAGCGCGTCCGGATGGCCGGCCGACTGCCGCGCGAATCGCAGCGACCCCGCCAGGACGTCACTCCAGCGCTCCCGCTCCGCGAGCGTGACCAGGAGGTCCGTGTTGGCGCCGACGTGCCCCGGGTACGCCTCCAGCGCCGCGCGCAGCGACGCCATCATGAGGGTGAGGTCGCCGGCGCTGCCCGAGCTCGAGGCGTCGAAGCCACCCCGGAAGATCCCTTCCATCTCGCCGGGACAGAGGTAGTTCCAGGCAATGAGCCGCTCCACCGACGCGAAGCCGGAGGCGGCCCTGCCCGAGGAGCTCGCGGGCGCGCACGTCGCGTCACCGAAGGCCTCGGAGCGGACGCGGCCGATGCCGTCGGACGCCCGCCACCGGTCCCGCACGAGGCTGCCGCGCTCGTAGTGGAGCTCCGCCACCACCCAGTCGGACGCCTCGGCCGGATCCCGGATCGCGATCTGCAGGCCGCGCTCGAAGAGCGAACGGGCCTCGGCGCGCAGTCCCTGCCGGATGCGGACGCGTCCGAGCGCGAGCAGCGACACGGGCGTCTCCGTGCCGCGCTCGATGGCGTCGTCGAACGCCGCGCCCACGGCCGCCCGCCACTCGGTCGGCGGCATGTCGTTCGGAGCCTCCCCGCCGAGGATCGCTTCGGGCGGACCCCAGCGGTCGACCGCCGCCGGATCCGCCACCGCGCGCCGCAGGCCCTCCGTGGCCTCGGCCCGGGCCCGGTCGTCGGCCGCGCCGATCTCGGCGACCGGCGGGAGGCCTTCCAGGTCCAGCGGATCACGGAGCTGCCACCACTCGCTCTCGACGATCGTGGGCAGCGAGAGCGGATCGATCACCGGGGCGAGCGTGCGCTCCACCCGCTCCGGGTCCGGCTCGAAGAGCACGGGGAACTCGATCCACGTTCCGGTTCGCCGCCCGTTCTGCGTGGCGGGCTCGAAGCGGAGTCGCGGTACGGCGCGCACCGCCGCCCGGTCGAGCTCGCTCGAGCCGCTCGTCCGCGCGACGCTGGCCGAGCCGGGAGCGCCGAACTCGTCGACCCACATCGTGACCCACACGGTGCCGCCGACCCCGCGACGCTGGAGGTGCAGCGGATAGACCGACTGAAGGAGCTCTTCGGCCTGCAGCCGGTCGAGCATGCGCGGCGCCACGATCACGGGCTCCGTGACCACGGTGGCGGGCTCGGCGATCGGCGCGGGCGCATCGAAGGTCGGAGCCGCGGGCGCGGCGATCGGCCCGCTCGGCTCCGGCTCCGGGGCCGACGCCTCCGGCGCCGGCGCCTCCGCCGGTGGCGTGGCCTCCACTTCGGCCGGCGCGTCGCCCATCCCCATCAGGCGAACCAGGGAGGCCCGTGCCGAGGGAACGGCCGCTCCGCCCACCAGGAGCGCCGCGACGACGGCCGCGGCCAGATACCGGCGCACCGGGCCGGGTCGGGCGATCTCGCCCTCGGCCAGGGCCCGGGCCAGCTCGGCCCGGAGCTCCGGGCCGAACGACGGCCGCTCTTCGTATCGAATCGAGGAGAGCTCGGCGTCGAGGGCCCGGAGGTCCTCCGGGAGCCGGCCCCGCTCGTGTGCGTTCGAATCCTTCATCATGTATCGGTCGAATCGGGGGCCGCCGCCTCCACCGAGGCCTTCAACCGCTTGAGGGCCCGGTGCAGCCGTACGGCCACCGCGTTGTTGCTGATGTCGAGGTGCTCCGCGATCTCGGAGTTGTCGAGACCCGCGCCGTAGCGAAGGCTCAGAATCTCCTGATCGGCCTTACGGAGCGTCTGGCTGCCGTTCAGGAGGCGCTGAATGCGCTCCTGACGGATGACCCGCTCCTCGTGCGACGGGACGTCGGCCACGAGGTCGGGAATGCGATCGAGCGAAACGTGCAGACTTCCCCGCCGCTTGAGGGACCGGAGGTGATCGGTCACCGCGTTGCGGGCGATCCGCAGGAGCCACGTCCGGGGCGACGCCTTGCGGCCGTCGTACCGGTCGAAGGAGCGCAGCGCCTTCATGAAGACGACCGAGGTCACGTCCTCGGCCGCCTCGCGCGTGGCCACCCGGAAGCGCACGTAGCGGTAGACCGCGCTCCGGTGCTCCACGTACCACGTCTCGAACTCCCCGGGAAGCCGGGCTTCCCGTGACGTCCGGCGCGTCTCCTTCCCCGTCGGGGGAGCCTCCTGCTCGATCTGCATCACCTGGTAGTACGCCGTGTGGATGCAGGGGTTACACGGGCCCGACGCCCTCCTACAGGCGGGCTCCGATCATGCCCACGAGGTCGACGACGCGGCTCGAGTAGCCCCACTCGTTGTCATACCACGAAAGCACTTTCACCATGCGCCCGTCCATGACCGCGGTCGAGAGGGCGTCGACGGTCGAGCTGTGAGGATCTCCCGTGTAGTCGATCGAGACGAGCGGCTCGTCCGAGACCGCGAGGATCCCCTTCATCGGCCCGGCCGCCGCGGCGCGGAAGGCGTCGTTGACCTCGTCGGTCGTCACGTCACGGTCGACTTCGGCCACCACGTCCACGAGCGAGACGTCCGGCGTCGGGACGCGGATGGCCATCCCGTCGATGCGACCCTGGACCTCGGGGAGCACCAGGCCGGTGGCCTTGGCGGCTCCCGTGGTGGTGGGGATCATCGACATCGCCGCGGCACGGGCACGACGCATGTCCTTGTGCGGCAGGTCGAGGATCCGCTGGTCGTTCGTGTAGGCGTGGATCGTCGTCATGAGACCGTGCCGGAAGCCGAACGCCTCGGTGATCACCTTCACCACCGGCGCCAGGCAGTTCGTCGTGCAGCTCGCGTTCGAGATGATGTGGTGCTTGTCGGGGTCGTACTTGTCGTCGTTGACGCCCAGGACGAGCGTCACGTCCTCGCCCTTGGCCGGAGCCGAGATGACCACCTTCTTCGCGCCGGCCTCGAGGTGCTTCGAGGCGCCGTCGCGCTTGGTGAAGATGCCGGTCGACTCGATCACGACGTCGACCTCGAGCTCCTTCCACGGAAGTGCCGCGGGATCACGCTCGGCGAAGACCTTGATCGGGTCGCCGTCGACCACCAGCCCGTCGTCGGCGATCTCGACGGTTCCGGGATAGCGGCGATGCACCGAGTCGTAGCGGAGGAGGTGCGCCAGCGTGCCGGCATCGGGCAGGTAGTTGATCGCCACGAAGTCGATCTCGGTGTTGCCGGACTGCTTCGCGCTCCGGAGCACGTTGCGCCCGATGCGGCCGAAGCCGTTGATCGCTGCACGGATCGCCATGGAGTGAGTCTCCGCTCGTTGGGGGATGGTGAGAGGCCCGAATCAGCCCGGAAAGGTAACCGATCCGGCCGCTCCGCTCATGCCGCGGCGGCCCGGCCCGAGGCCAGCTCGGGGAGGGCGCGCGCGAAGGTGACCACCCCGACCGCCGAGGCCCCGACCGATCCGAGCGCCCCGGCGGCTTCGCTCGCGGTCGCGCCCGTGGTGAGCACGTCGTCGACGAGGATCACGACGGCCCCGGCGACGCACCCGCCCGACGTGGCCCGGAAGACGCCGCGCACGTTCTCCCTCCGGGCGTCGGGAGCCAGCGCCGTCTGAGACATGCCGCCGCCGACCCGCCGCAGCGCTCCGACCGCCGGCGCCCCGATCCGGGCGGCCAGCTCGTCGGCGAGGAGCGCGGCCTGGTCGTAGCCCCGGGCGCGGATCCGGGCCTCGGTCGTCGGGACGGGTACCACGACGACCCGACGGCCCCGACCCAGCAGGGCGAGGAGCGCCTCGGCCGGGCGGCACATGCGGGCGGCCATGAAGCCCGAGAGACCCCGCCACCCGTCGTACTTGAGCCCGTGGACGAGCGCGCTCGCCGGCGGGCGCAGGGGGTGCGCCCAGCGGGCGGCGACGAGCTCGTCGGGCCAGGGGTTGCAATGCAGGCAGCGGTCCGACTCCTCGCGTCCGGTCCCGCGCGGGTGATGGCAGCGCGGGCAGCGAGGCCACGGCGCCTCGACCAGCCGACTCCGGCATCCGGGGCAGACGAGGTCACGCGGCTCCCGCCGCGGGATCCAGGCACCGCACGACACGCAGCCGCCCGGAAGGAGGAGCTCCACCAGGTCGCGCGCGGCGCGCGGGCTCACGCCACCGAGGCCGCCTCGATGGCGCCCCGCATCGCCTCGACCGGCGCCTCCCTGCCCCACCAGCGCTCGAAGGAGGCGGCCCCCTGCTGGACCAGCATCTCGAGCCCGTCCGCCGCGCGCACCCCGGAGCGGGCCGCCGACGCCACGAAGGCCGTCGTATGCCGGCCGTACACCAGGTCGAGCGCCGCGCCCGCACGCTGGAGGGTCGAAAGCTCGAGCGGCGGCGGGTCGTCGGGGTCGAGCCCGAGGCGCGTCGCGTTGATCACGAGGTCGAAGCTCTCCCCCTCGAGGTGGCGGCGGAGGGCGACCACACGCGTGCGCTCGCCACCGATGCGCCGCGCGACCGCGCGCGCCCGCTCCTGGGTACGGTTGAAGATCGACACCTCGTCGGCCCCCTCCTCGAGCAGCCCGAGGAGCGCGGCCCGCGCCGCCCCTCCTCCCCCGAGCAGGAGGACCCGCATGCCGCGCGCGGAGCCCCCCACGAAGGCGCGCAGCGCGCGCCGGAAGCCTTCGACGTCGGTGTTGTCCCCATGGAGCCGCCCGTCGCGGCCCGCCCAGAAGGTGTTGCACGCACCCGTTCGACGGACGGCCTCGGTGCGGTCGTCGAGGAGGCTCGCGGCCTTCTCCTTGTGCGGAAGGGTGATGTTGCCCCCGCCGCCGGCTCGGGCGAGCCCCTTCATGAAGCCGACCAGGTCGTCCGGCGCGCAGCGGACCGCAATGTAGACGCCGTCCACTCCGGCCTCGGCGAACGCCGCGTTCTGGAGCTCGGGCGAAGCCGAGTGGGAGACCGGATCGCCGAGGAGCGCGATGACGCGCGTCGCCGCCGTGATCATGGAGCGACCACCGGCTGGATGCGCTCGAGGGCCCGCTCGACGAGTCCGTCCAGTACTTCGAAGGTGTGCAGGTAGTCCTCGTCGGGGCCGCCGATCGGGTCGGGGACGCCGGCACCGGGAGCCGAGGCGTCGCCCGCGGCGGCGAAGGAGGTGATGAGCGCCGCGCGGTCCTCACCGCCGAGCTCGATGACCCGGGCCAGATGCGCCACGGACATCGTGAGGATCAGGTCGGCTTCGTCGACGAGCTCGGGGGTCAGCAGCGAAGAGGTGTGCTCGCCGAGGTCGAGGCCGTTTCGGGCCGCGGCCCGTACGGCGCCGCCCGACGCGGGGCTGCCGTCGAAGGCCGCCACGCCCGCGGATCGGACCTCCACGTGCTCCCAGCCGAGCTCCTCGACCCGACGGCGGGCGATCACCTCCGCCATCGGGCTCCGGCACGTGTTGCCGGTGCACACGAAGAGAAGGCGGAACGGGCCTTCGCTCGTCTGGTCGGTCATGTCAGATCCGGGATCACGCAGCGCAGTCGACCGGTCGGCACCGCGCCTTCGCGCAGGACGGCCGGAGCCTGGGTCGAGCAGTCCACCACGGTGGACGGCGCCGAGGGCGGAAGCGTGCCCGCGTCGAGCAGCCACGCCTCGGCTGCGCCCATCCGTGCGAGAATCTCGCGTGCTTCGGCCGCGGACGTAACCGGGGCCTGCCCCGGAACGTTGAGGCTGGTCGACGTGAGCGGCGCGCCCAGCGCCCGCACGAGCCGCGCCGCCACGGGATGGGGCGAGACCCGCACCCCCACCGTCCCGCGCACGGGATCGCGCACGCCCGTGGGAAACGACTCGTCGGGATCGCCCAGGACGAGCGTCACCGAGCCGGGCCAGAAGATCGACGCCAGCTCCCGCGCGGCGGGCGTCCACGCGAGCCCGGACACCGAATCGGCCGACTCGACCAGGACGAGCAGCGGCTTCTCCTCCGCGCGGCCCTTCGTGCCCAGCACCGCACGGATGCCCTCGGGCGTGCCCGGCGCGGCGCGCTTGGGCTCCTCGGCGGGGGAGGGCGCGGCGCCTGTGTGGCGGCCGTCGGTGAAGAGCAGGATGCCGGCGACCGGCTCGTTGCGGGCGTCGAAGTCCTTCACCAGGTCGCCGATGGCCGTGCCGATGCGGGTCACCGCGCCCTGCGCCTGCAGCTGGGGCAGCACGCGGACGAGGCGCTCCGCCGTCGTCGCCGTCGTCTCGCCCTCCCGCGGCTCCATCAGGTTCACCGTGGACGAGTCGAAGGCGTAGACGTGGAGGCGGAAGCGCTCGGCGAGTTTCTCCAGGTAGGAGCGGTCCCGCCCGATCACGTCCTGCACGATCTGGAGACGGCTCCGGGTGGAGAGCTGGTCCACGGTGTCGTAGCCGGCCGCGCCGCGGATCGCCTCGGCCAGCTCGGGGTTCGACCCGTAGAGGTCGCGCAGGTCCATGGAGCGCGACGTGTCGACGCACAGGATCAGGTGCCGCTTGAACCGGAGGCCCTCGATCGTCTCGGCGTAGGGGCCGAAGAGCGCGGCCAGCACGAGGAGGATCGCCGCCGCCCGCAGGCCGCCCATGGCGATGCGCAGGCGGTGCCCGACGCGCCCCGCCTCGCGGCGGTAGAAGAACCGCACGCCGAAGAGCACGAGGGGCAGCAGGACGAGCACGAGCACCCACAGCGGCGGCAGCGCGTGCCAGCGGATGCTGGTGGTGGAGGTCTCCGCCAGGATCACGCGGCGGCCCTCCGGCGGCGCCCGAAGCGCCAGGCGAGCAGGAGCTCGAGGAACAGGATCGCCACGACCGCGCCGAGGAGGGAGCGGCTCATCTCGTCCTCCCCCGCCGCGGCGCTGCGGGGCACCACGCCCTCGACGTCGCCGGTGAAGTGGAGGTTGGCGTCGGGGAACGACGCCCGGAGCTCGTTCGGGAGCACGCGGCGCAGGTCGCCTTCCACCGGGTTCACGTTCACC
>CALJLC010000550.1 GCA_937982605.1 uncultured Gemmatimonadales bacterium
GGAGGGGAGCCCGCCGACGCCTCGGCGACGGAGCATCCATCGGACGAGCGGGAGATGTTCGAACCGATGATCGAGCTCGACGACCTCGTCCCGGACGATGGAACGACCGAGCCGGACGACGACTCCGAGCCGGTCTACACGCGGACTCTGGCCGAGCTGTACGTGAAGCAGGGCTTCACCCAGCGCGCGCTCGAGGTCTACCGTCACCTCGCGAAGAGGAACCCCGGTGACCCGGACCTGCGGGAGCGCATCGCCGCGATCGAGTCCGGCGAGGTTCAGGCGGGGTCGCAGTCCCGTCCCGCGCCCAGGCCCGCTCCGGGTCTCGAGCCGGCCGTCGAGCCGGACACCGCCGCGGCCACGGTCGGTGGGGCCGAAACGCACGAGGTGGAGGAGATCGCCCGGGAGCTGACGGAGCACGACGTGGACGACGACGTCGAGTCGCCGTTCGCCTGGGCCGGCGAGGAGTCCTCGGCCGAAGGCGCAGACGACGATGCCGACGCGGCGGGCTACTTCGACGGTCTGCTGGGCTGGGACTCGCGGGACGGCGCTTGAAGATCGCCGTCGTCCACGGACCGAACCTCCGACTCCTCGGCCGACGGGAGCCGGAGGTCTACGGTACCGACACGCTCGCCGACGTCGATGCCCGTCTCGACGCGCTCGCCGGCGAGCTGGGTGTGGAGCTGGAGCGCTTCCAGTCCAACCACGAGGGCGAGCTGCTGGATTTCATCGAGGACGCCTCGGCACGAGTCGACGGCTTCCTGATCAACCCCGGCGCCTACACGCACACGTCGATCGCGCTCCGGGACGCGCTGGCCGGCGTCGAGCTCCCGTTCGTGGAGGTGCACCTCTCCAACACGGCCGCTCGCGAGCGCTTCCGGCGCCACTCGTACCTGGCACCGGTCGCCGCGGGCGTGGTTTATGGCTTCGGGGTGCAGAGCTATCTTCTTGGGCTCCGGGGGCTGGTCGAGCGCCTGCGCTCCTGAGCCCCCGTACCCGAACTCCAGCGAGAACCCGATGGCCAGCACGGCGGATTTTCGTAACGGGATGGTGATCGAGATCGACGGCGATCTCTGGGCCATCACGTATTTCCAGCACGTAAAGCCCGGTAAGGGCGGCGCTTTCGTGCGGACCAAGCTCAAGAACGTCCTCACGGGCGCCGTGGTCGACAAGACGTACCGCTCCGGCGAGAAGGTCACCGACGTGCGCCTGGAACGGCGTCCCGTGAACTACAGCTACACCGACGGCCAGCTCTACTACTTCATGGACGCCAACACCTTCGAGATGATCCCCATCGCGGGCGATCTCCTCGGAGCGGAACAGCTCAAGTTCCTGAAGGAGAACATGGAGTGCGAGGGCCTCGTCCACGACGACAACGTGATCAGCGTGGAGCTCCCCCAGTTCGTCGAGCTCTCCGTCACGCAGACCGATCCGGGCTTCAAGGGCGACACCGCGCAGGGTGCCACCAAGCCGGCGACGCTGGAGACGGGTGCGGTGATCCAGGTGCCGCTCTTCGTGGAAGAGGGTGACGTGCTCAAGATCGACCGACGCGACGAGAAGTACCTCTCCCGGGTGAACGCATGATCGACCTCGACTTCCTCGAACGACTCATCCGCGCGCTCGACGAGAGCACCGTCGACTCCCTCGAGATCGAGCGCGGGGGCACCAGGGTGCGGTTGTCCAAGACGCCTCCGGTCTCGGCGGCTCCGATGCCCATGCCGAGGCCCGTGGCGGTGGCGCCCCCCGGCGCGACGGCCCCCCGCCCCACCGCCGCCAGCCCCGCGCC
>CALJLC010000551.1 GCA_937982605.1 uncultured Gemmatimonadales bacterium
GGCGAGCCGGAGGTTGAACTCCGCGTTCTCCAGCTGGGCCTCGGCGATCCGCACGGCGTCGTCGCGCCGGAGCACGTCGACGTACGCCGTCGTCACCCGGGCCACGAGGTCGGCCTCGGCGACGCCGATCCCGTCGAGGGTGGCGACACGCTGCGCCTTCGACTCCCCGATCCCGTTGATCGACGCCCAGTCGACGCTGTAGCTCAGGTTCAGGCCGTAAGACGAGCTGTAGTACGACGGCTGGTCGGTGAAGCCGAGGTCCCCGAGGGTGATCGTTCCGAACTGCTGCTCGCCCGGGCCCTGCCACGATACCCCGGCGTTGGCGCTCGCCGACGGCATGAGCCGGCCCCAGGCCTGGCGGACGTTCCAGTCGGCGAGGGCACCGTCGTTGCGCGTCTGGAGGAAGCCGGGGTTGTTCGCGCGCGCGAGCTCGACCGCCCGGTCCAGCGTGAGGGACGCCGGCACCTGCTGGGCAGCGACCGGCTGGTTGAAGGCGATGAGGGCGGCGAACAGGGCGGGCACGCGGATCTTCATCCTCATTCGACCTCACGAGGGGGGGCGTCTTCGGTGCGCGGGTGCCGGGCCGGCGGGGCGGTGTCCCGTACGGCTCGGCCACGCCCGTGGTTTCGTGGCTGTCGAGGCCCTCCCGGCCCCCGATGCGAGCGGTATACGGACGGGGGGCGCTCCGTATTCAATCGGACCGGGTCCCGTCCGACCGGAAGCTAACCGCGCAGGGGCGCGGCGTGGCGAGAAAGACTCAGCCGACGAGGTCGGTGCGCTCCGCCACCCACGAGAGCGCGGGGATCTCGACGCGCAGGACGCGACCCTGACGGTCGTACCACACCAGGCGAATATCCTCCTCGTGCGCGAGCTCCACGCGGCGGGCGCTGACCACGTTCGGACCCAGGCGCAGCTCCTCGTCTCGCGACTCCCCGGCCAGCATCGTGAACTGCCGGCGGCTCCTGGGCTCGAGCACGTGGATCTCCCGACCCTCCCGCTCCCCGCGGACGAAGTAGTAGTGGTGCGCTACGCCCACCTCGATGACGCGCGTCTCCCGAGCCTGGAACTCACGGTCCTCCGCCCCCAGGGCGGACCGGATCGACGCGACGTAGCGGCGTCCGGACGTGCGGATCCGGATCTCGGCGGCGTCCTTGCCCGTGACGCTCGCCTGATACTCCGCGCCGGCGCCCGTGCGCGGGTCGGCACGGAGGAGCGGGCGGATCTCCTGGGACTCCGGGTGGGTGATCGTCACGACGCCGCTGGCGTAGAGCGCGTCGTTGCTTCCGAGCCCGGCCCGCCGGATGACGAACTCCTCGTGGCCGACCTCCCGGCCTTCGACGTGGATCGAGAATCGGCCCTGGTCGATGATCACGCCCTGCGCGCCCGCCTCACCAGCGAGGACGGCCGAGCCGAGGGCGGACGCCGCGGCGAGAAGTCGGAGGGGGGTCGGTCGTCTCATGCCCTCTCTACACGCCGACCCGGAGGCGGGTTCGGCGCGGTCGACGCGCCCAGCCCCTCCGCCTCGACCGCGCGCGCGATCGCCTCGATCCACCTGCGGAAGATGCGCTCGCCCTTCCGCGCGCTGGCCAGCGTGGGCGAGCCGAGCACTCCGCCGCTCTCGAGCGGGGGTGTCGGCACCCTGCGGCGGGTGTACCTTCGAAGCTTGTGGCCCTCGGGACGGAAGTCTCGGGCCTCGCTCCACCGGACCGCGTCGGGCATGAGGTGAAGCATGAGGGAGGTCTCGAGCTCCCCCGCGTGCTCGAACTCGGGGTCCGACTCCAGGATGTCGGAGACGTCGATCTGATACAGGTCGTAGACGGACTTCGAGGCCAGCACGGCCGGCGTCATCAGCAGCGCTTCCAGGTGCGGCTCGAAGCGATGTGCCGTGATCACCACGAAGTGCCGCACCCCGTCGTCGGTCCACCGTTCGAGCAGCTCGGAGAAGGCGCGGTGGAACGTCTTTCGACGGAGCCCAGCCGGGCCGGGGAAGGGACCTCCGCCCACGGGCACGCCGTAGGAGAAGGCCGGCGCGCGCAGGATCCCGAGCCGGTCGGAGAGCGCCCGGGCCACGCGCACGGCCACGGTGACGTTGGTGCCGCACGGAAGGTGGGGGCCGTGCTGCTCGAGCGCGCCGACGGGGAAGATCAGGCGCGGGTCCCGTTCCAGGATCCGGCCCACCTCGGTCCACGGAAGCTCATCGATCGCGTATGACACTCGGCGCAACCTCCTGGGCGGGGCATCCGGCGGTCCGGCTCCTGGGCAGAATCGGGCCCTGGGTCGCCGTCGCAGGGTTGTGGATCTGGAGCGGGGGCCGCACGCCGTGGCCCCTGCTGCTCGCGGCCGCGGGCCTCGTGGCCGGGGTGCTGCTGGGGCGCGGTGGACGGGGACGCCTGGGTGCCTCGGGGCTCGCGGTCCTCACCGCCGGCATCCTCGTCGGATTCCACGCGGAGCGCCAGGTTTCCTTCGTGCTCGGCGACTGGGACCGGTACTGGTTCCAGCGCGTCGACCGCATCGGGGACCTGCTGAGCGACGAGCTCGACCGGAGGCAGCTGGCCGGGGAGGCCGCCGCCGACGCGCTGGTGGCCCGGTGGAGCTCCGGCGAGACGGCCCCCGGCGCGGGCACCGTGGCCGACCTTCGCGCCCGCCACGGAGCCTCGGCGCTGGCCCTCTACGGGCCGGACGGATCGCTGGTGGCCTGGGACGGCACGCACCGCGGGAAGGTGCCCGACGCGGTGTCGAGGGGGGAGCGCCGGCAGACGTACCGGGACCTGCCCCTCTTCGGCTACCTCTACCTGACGTCGCGTGGCGCGGACGGCAGCGTGGGCGTGGCCGCCTACCTGCTGCGCGCCTCCCTTCCGGACGGTCTCGAGGCCGACATGGGGGATCTGGCCACGCGGTTCTTCGGCGAGACCGGCGAGCGGATCCGGATCACCGAGCAGGACCCGGGTGTGGCCGAAGCCGTCTGGGATCTGGCGCTGGAGGACGATCGACTCCTCTCGGTGGTGCTCGAGCGGCCGGAGACCGTCGAGCGCGCGGCGACGATTCGGGCCACGTGGGGCGTGCGGGTCTTCGCGATCGCGGCGGTGGCGTGGCTCCTCCTCGTCGTCGGCGGCGGCCGTGGCGGGGAGCGGCGTCGGGACGCCCTGCCGGCCGTTCTGGCGCTCCTGGCCGGGGCGGGCTGGGCCCCACCGGGGATCCTGCCCCCGCTGGTGCCGCTCTTCGACGGGGCGTCCTACCGGCTGCCGGGAGTCGGCGGGAGCCTCGGCCGGGCCGCCCTGGTGGGACTCGCGCTCTTCGCGGCGGTCCCGGTCCTCCCGCGCCGCGCGCGCCGCGTACCGCCCGTTGTCGTGGGACTCGCCGTGGCCGTCGGCTTCCCGCTCCTGATGCGCTGGCTGCTCGCCGGGCTCGGCCCTCAGAGCCTCGTGGGGGAGCCGGTCACGTGGGTGGCGTTCCAGCTGCTCGCCACCGCGGCCCTGGCCCTGCTGGCCGGGTTGGCGATCGGGTGGGTGCGGCCGGGTCAGGACGTGCCGTGGGCGCTCGCCGGTGCCTTCGGAGGGGCGGTCGCCCTGGCCGGGGCGCTCGGGGCGGTGGTCGACTGGCGTGGCTCGGTGCCGCCCCTGGCGGCGGCGGCGTGGGGCGTGCCGGCGCTCCTCGGCGCGCTCGGCTTCCGCTCGCTCTCGGGATGGCGACGGCCCCTGGCCGGGTGGGCGCTCGCCATCGTCCTGGCCAGCTCCGCGGTCATTCCCGTCACCTGGGGGCGGGGCGTGGAGATGCGGCTCGCCCACGGCGAACGCACCCTCGCCCGCATCTCGGCGGTCGAGGACCCGGAGACCGAGGACCGGCTCTTCGAATTCGCTCGCGTGGCCGACTCACTCGACGTGGCCGGAGCCGAGGACGTGACGATCCTCTACGAGGGCTGGCGGCGGAGCGGGCTCTCACGGCTCGGCCTGCCGGTGCGCCTCCAGATCGAGCGGCGGGACGGCTCTCCGGGGGAGGGGCTGCGCGTGGCCGTGGCGGAAGGAGAGCCGCAGCCGTACCAGCAGATCGTCGCCGAGGGGCGCGCGGTGGGTGGGGCGCGCCTCGTGCAGCTCGACGAGGACGACGCCCGGTACATCCTCACGCTCGCGCTCCAGGGGGGGCGGATGGTCGTCGCCGTCGTCCCTCCGTTTCC
>CALJLC010000552.1 GCA_937982605.1 uncultured Gemmatimonadales bacterium
GACTTCGAGTACGAGCTCCAGATGGCGCAGATGAACCAGGAGCTGTGGCCGGACGCGGAGACGATCTTTCTCGTGCCCGAGGTGAGTAACTCCTTCATCTCGTCGTCGCTCGTCCGGGAGGTGGCGTCGCTCGGGGGTGACGTCTCGAGCTTCGTTTCGCGGCCGGTCCTCGAAGCGCTGGGAAAGAAGCTGCAGGGATGAGCGAGGCGGAGCCCGACCTCTCGGGCTTCCTGGAGGGGCTGCCCGGGCGCGCGGCCGCCCGCCCGCGCCGTCTGGTGCTCCCGGAGGGGGCGGAGCCGCGGATCCACGCGGCGGTCCGGACCGCGGTGCGCCAGGGGATCTTCCGACCCGTCCTCCTCGGCCACCCGACGGAGGTGCGCGAAGCCCTTCGGCACAGCGGGACCGACCCCGACGCGGTCGAGGTGGTGGACCCCACCGATGCGGAGCTCGTGGAGCGCACCCTGGCGTGGCTGCTGGAGCGGCGGGCGCGGCGGAGCGACGCCACCAGCCGGCTGAGGAAGTGGGCCGCGGATCCGCTGATGCAGGCCGGGATGCTCGTGGGGTCCGGCGCCGCCGACGGCGCCGTGGCGGGGTGCGCGCGCACGACCGCGGACGTCGTGCGCGCGGCGCTCACCTGCGTGGGGCTCGCCGAGGAGATGCACACGCTGAGCTCGTCGTTCTACATGGTCTTCCCGGCCGGTCACCGCGCCGGCCCGGCCGTGCTCAGCTTCACCGCCGCCGGCGTCGTTCCCCATCCGGACGCGCGACAGCTCGCGGAGATCGCCACGGCGGCCGTGCGCGCACGCCGCCGCATCGTGGGGGATCGGGCCAGGGTGGCGTTCCTGTCGTACTCCACGCACGGCTCCGCCCGGGGACCCTCGGTCGACGTCGTGCGCGAGGCGGTCTCGGTCTTACGGAGCCTCATGCCCGACGTCGCGGCGGACGGCGAGCTGCAGGGCGACGCCGCGCGCGTGCCAGCCGTCTCCGAGCGGAAGGCACCGGGCTGGACGCGGCCAACCTCTCCTAAAAGCTCGTCCAGCACCTCGGGGCCGCCGTCGCGCTCGGCCCGGTGCTACAGGGCCTGCGCCGACCCTTCAACGACCTCTCGCGAGGGGCCACGGCCGAGGACATCCTCTCGGTGGCGTGCATCACCGCCCTGATGGCCGCTTGATTCCTTGCTCCCGGATTCCCTTCGTTCTTAGTATTGTCACGTCCATCGGGACGACGGCTCGGCCCCCGCGAGCCCCTCGATCGGTCCCGGACCAAGATCACGCCAGGAGCGTCGATTTCATGAGCTTTCAGGTCTCGAAGAGCGGCGACGTGTCGCTCATCGAAGTCGAAGGCCAGTTGATCGTCGGGAACCGCCAGGAGCTCAAGCAGCAGGTGCTCGACCAGCTCGAGTCCGGCGACCGCAAGTTCGTCATCGACTTCGCCAACACCGGCTACATCGATTCCTCGGGCCTCGGCGTGCTGGTGAGCCTGTCGAAGAAGATCCGGGAGCAGGGCGGGGAGCTGCGTCTGTCGAGCCTCAACGAGGATCTGCGGACGCTCTTCGAGCTGACCAAGCTCGACACCCTCTTCCGGATCACGGACGACAAGGACCAGGCCCTCGACGGCTTCTGAGCCGGACCCGAACGTGAACAAGAGCCCCGCGCAGGACCTCGTCCTCGAGCTCCCGACCGACATCCAGTCGATCGAGAGCGCGGTGGACTTCGTCATGAGCCG
>CALJLC010000553.1 GCA_937982605.1 uncultured Gemmatimonadales bacterium
CCCGGCAGCTTCTCGAGTACGTTCGCAAACACTTCGGGATTCTCGTGACGCAGTTGTAGGCAGTGCGCCACGGCGTAGCTGAGGGAGCCGATCCCGCGCTGCACGGGGCCGCCCTGCGAACGTGGGGCACGGCGCTCACGGAGCTCGGTCGCCTGATCGAAGCCGAGGAAGCCCTCCTGGAGGCCTACGACCTCCAGTCCGCGGAGCTCGGCCCGGCGCACCCGCACACGCAGCGTGACGTCGAGGCGCTCGTCACGCTGTACGAGCGCTGGGACCGTCCGGAGGCCGCGGCGGAGTGGCGGGGGAGACGGAGCGGATAGCGGGTCCCTCGCTCCCCCCTTACGGCTGAACGAAACGGCCCCCCCGACCACGAGGGTCGAGGGGGCCGCGGAGTTCTCGACGGCGAGGCTCAGCCGGGCAGCGCGTAGCTCCCGTTGATGCCGAAGAGGATCGGCGTGGCCCCGTCGGCGAAGACCGCGTCGAGCGCCACACCGGCCCCGAAGGCGCCGCCGAACGAGAAGTTCAGCCCACCCGAGGCGGCGAAGTCGGTGCTCGTGATGCTGGCGCCGCTCGACGAGAGCCGGGCGATGTTCAGCCGCGGCATGACCCACGGCCGGATGGTCGCCTCACCGGAGTCGATCGAGCCCGCGACCGAAACGCCGAGCGGGAAGGTCAGGAAGGTCAGGTTGCCGGGGGAGAACCACCCGACCCCGCCCTGGAACGCCACGGTGCTCGAGGCGCCCTGGACGAGCGCGAAGGCGACGTTGCCCGCCGCGCCGAACTCGGTCTCACCGCTGGCCGAGACCACCCCGACCGCACCGCCGAAGGAGAGCTGCTCCCCGGAGCGGTTCACGAAGGCCCCGAAGCCATTGGCGTCCCCGGCTTCATCGTTGAGGCCGGTGCCCCACCACGCCGTGATGTCGGTGGCCGGCATGCCGAAGCCCTGCGCCGGAACCGGAATGTTCGGCAGCTGGGCCGCGACGGGCATGGCCAGCAGCAGCGCCGCACCGAGCGCGAGCGGCAGCGAGGGAATACGCACGTTCGTCATCATCGTCATCTCCCGAGAGTCACGAAAAGGTCCGATCCACGTGAGTAAACAAATGTTTCCCACCGGGTCGAGGATCAAGGGTTTTCCTGCCGGATCGGGACGGCCGGATTGAGCTGCGGCGCGGCCTGCGGCCGCCCCTCGCTCCTCTCGGGGATCACCGCCACGGCTCCTCCGGGCCACCCGCTCCGGTCCCTCGAGTCGAACCTGCGGTTCCCGTCCGCCCTCCGGGCGGCCGGCGCTCTCGCCTTCGGCGAGATCGCGAATCCGGCCGGCCCGATCGACGAAACGACAGACGGCCCTACGGATGACCGTAGAGCCGTCGATCGGGACGGCCGGATTCGAACCGGCGACCCCCTGAACCCCATTCAGGTGCGCTACCGGGCTGCGCCACGTCCCGAGGGGGTGGAAAGTACCGAATAGCCCGGGGGTCGGGAACCGTCGGGCGCAACGGCGAGGCCGCGGGTACCTTCCGGCATGCTCGCCTTCGACGACCCGATCTGGTCCGGCCTCCGGGGCGCCCACGGAACCCCCTACGACCCGCGCCCCGCGCTTGCACGGCTCGAAGCCGGGCCGGACGAGGCCGGAGCGTGGGACGAGCTGTGGGAGGAGCTGCACCATCAGGGGGATCTTGGCGAAGCGGCGTATGCCGCCGTCTGCGCACTCGCGCAGCTCGAGCCGGGCGGCGCGGACCGCTGGAACCGCTACGCGCTCGCGGCCTGTATCGAGATGGAGCGGCACCGGCGCGGCAACCCCCCGGTTCCGGCGCGGCTGCGAGCCGACTATGCCGAGTCGCTCGAGCGGCTCGGCGCCGCGGCGCTCGACGAGCTCCGGGAGGTCGGAGATCCGCTGCTGTTCCGCTCGGCGCTGGGCCTCGTGGCGCTGAGTCGCGGCGAGGTCGAGCTCGGCGCGCTGCTCTCCACGCTCGACGATGACGACGTCGCCGCGTACCTCGAGGAGAGGCTCGCGTGGTCGGAGCTGTACGCGATCCCACCGGAGGACGAATCCTGAGCCGCGAAGACGATCGCGAGCCTCCGCTCGACGCGCTCAGCGAGGAAGGCTTCGTCGACTGCCTCTTCCGCATCCGCGCCGGAGCGATCGAGGCCGGAGCACGGACGCTCGTCGTCTCGGCTCGTCACCACGACACGGTCGTGGGCTGCGTCGTCGTACTGCCGTTGGGCATCCGGGGCGGGCTGGATGCCGACCTCCGACTCATCGACGCGCACGTGCTTCGGGGCGCGGTCGAGATCCGCCGGAGCGGACCGGAGAGCGACCGCTTCCTGGAGGCGCTCGAGGCGCGGTACGGTGGACCGCCTCATTCCCTCCGGATGCGTGAGCGTACCGCCTTCACGGCGATCGCCCTGCACGAGGACACGGGCGAGGCCGATGCGGACCCGCTGAAGCTCAAGCTCTTCGGGCACGACGGTCCGGACGACGACCCGGCGCTGTACAGCGAGTCGTTCCTCACCGTCGACCTCGACGGCGGCCTCGTGCAGTGGAACGAGAAGGACCCGCACTACCGTCCGGCTCTCCTGGCCACCCTGACCGACTCCGGCTGATCGGGCCCCCCGCGGCCGCGACGCCCCCCTGGAGGCGCCCGACGGCCGGGGGCCGCACGCACCAGCAGCGCCGGCAGCGCCAGCAGGTCCACCGCCAGCGCCGTCACGGCGGTGATCGCCGTGAGGAGACCGAGCAGGAAGAGGAGCTCGAAGCGGGAGAGCATGAGGAGTGAGAAGCCGGCGCTCACCACGATCGTGCTGATCACGAGCGCGGGACCGGTCTGGCGGAGCGCACCGCGCAGCGCGCGCCGCGTCGGCAGCCCCTGCCTGAGCAGGTGCGTATAGCGCGACATGAGGTGGATCGAGTCGTCGACGACGATGCCGAAGGCGATCGAGAAGACGAGGATCGTCGACGGCTTGAGCGGCACCCCGAGCACGGCCATGGCGCCGGCGAGCACGACCAGCGGGAAGACGTTGGGGATCATGGCGACGAGCCCGAGCCGCGCGGATCGGAAGAGCGCGGTCATGACGAGCCAGATCAGCGCGAGCGCCAGCGCGATGCTCGGTCCGAAGCTCCGCAGCACGTGGAAGGAGAAGGTGTGCGCCATGCGCACGGTCCCCGTCAGGTCGGCGCTGCCGTGAGGCGGCGGCTCCCGCTCGAGGAACGCGTCGGCCCGGTCGAGGAAGGCGAGCGTGGCGCGCGATCCGTCGTCTCGCACGGTCACCACGAGCTGGGCCGCGCCGAGATCGGGCCGGATCAGCCACTCGGGCAGGGCGCCCGGGTCGGCCGCGGCGATCCGCTCGATCGACGCGCCGGCGACCTGCTCGACGTCGGGCAGCCCGTAGCTCTCGACCACGATCGGCTCCGAGGCGACGGCGTCCTCGAAGCGCGCCATCCACGCCACCATCTCGGGCGACGCGAGCCGGTCGGCGTCGGCGCGCACGAAAAGGTTGGTCTGGAAGAGCCCGAAGCCGGCCTCTTCGATCCAGCGCAGATCCTGCTTGATTCGCGCGTCGTCCTTGAGGTCGTCGACGAGGTAGGTGTCGATGTGGAGCCGTGAGCCGAGCGCCAGAGCCGCGAGGCCCGCCACGGCGAAGGCGGCGAGCACGGGGCCGCGCCGCCGGGCCAGCACGGTCCGCGCGAGTCGCACCATGGCTGCGGTCGGACCGTTCCGACGCCGAGGAGCGCGCGGGACGCTCCGCACGAGCGAGAGGAGCGCGGGCAGCACCGTCACGGTGAAGAGGTAGGTCGTCAGCACGGCCAGCGCGGTGAACACGCCGAAGTCGGACACGACACCGATGCCGGTCGCGGCCAGGCTCGCGAAGCCGAGCGCGGTCGTCACCGAAGTGAAGAGACACGACACGGAGAGCGCCTCGAACGTGCCCGCCACCGCGTCGACCCGGCCCTGGCCCTCCGTGCGGGCCCGTCGCCAGTGCTCGAGGAGGTGGGTCGTGTCGCACACGCCCACGACCAGGATCACGATGGGGATGAAGCTGGTGAGGATCGTCACCGGGGTGTCGGTGGCCGCCATGACGGCCAGGGTGACCGCATAGCCGGGCAGCACGGACGCCAGGCCCACGAAGACGAGTCCGACGTGGCGGAAGTACACGTAGAGGATCACGAAGAAAAGCACGATGCCGCCGCCGAGCAGCACGGTCTGATCGACCTCGAGCAGCTCGGGCACCTGGGCCCGGATCACGGGGACTCCCGACAGCGACCAGCGGGCCTCGATCTCGAGCGACTCGATCTCGTCGGTCAGCGCGCCGACGATCGCGCGGCGCCCTTCGTCGTGATTCCAGCCGGCGGGCAGCCGGCCCTGTACCGCGTGGACGGTCCCGTCGGCGTTGACGAGCAGGCCCCGGAGGAGGGGGTGGGCGGTCAGCGACGCGGCCGTCGATGCGTCGGGCCGGGCCACGTCCTCGATGCCGTGGTTGGCGAAGGCCTCGGCGACCCGCTCGAGCGTGGCGAGCGCCACGTCGTCGGGGCCGTCGGGCGTCGCCAGGAAGAACGCCACCTGTGCGTCCTCACCGGGAAAGACCGCACGGTACGCGTCGAAGGTGGCGCGCTCCTCGCCCCATGTGGGGAAGAACTGCTCGACGGAGTAGTCGACCCGGACGCGGGCGGCCTGAAGGAGCGCACCGGCCACGAGGACGGCGGCGACGACGATCACCGGGAGGGGCCGACGGGCGATCCGGGCGAAGAGGCGGCGGCTCATGGGGAGACGGGGCTGTGGGTGGAGTATGCCGACACGATGCCCCTTCCGCGCGTGCGCGCTCCATACGCACCCCGACGTAGGACGGGGCCCTCTCCGGCGTATGCGAAACGCCTGTTTACCCAGGCGCCGTGCGGGTTACGCAGCCCCCGCGCCCGGATACGTCGACCTGCGTAGAGCCTCGTCACGGGCCGTGGGGCATCATGATCGCACACCGCAGCGCAGGAGCCCCCATGAAGATCCCGACCCGCCTCCCGATCGATCGCCGCCACGAGCTCCGCATCTACGAGCGCCCCGGCCGGCATCTGGACGACGTGGCCCTGGCCCGCGTCGTCGAAGACCTCCGCGACGTGGCGGACCGCTGCATCCCGGGCGGTACGCTGCGCTACGGCGTGCTGGCCGGAAGCCGGGAGCGGCTCGAGCGCGTCGTCGTCGCGATCGCCTACGAGCGGGCCACCGGCCGCGCCGTCGGCTTCAACGCCATGACCTGGATGGACATCACGGTCGGGGGCCGGCCGCGTAGCGTGCTGCACGCGGGGCTGTGCATGATCGCGCCCGGCGCGCGGCGGGGCGGGCTGCTCGGCCTCCTGTCGGCGGCCCCCGCGCTCGTCGCCTTCGCCCGCAACGGCTTCGCGCCGCTCTGGGTCTCGAACGTGACGCAGGTGCCCGCGGTGGCCGGCCGCTTCGCCAAGGCGGTCGGACACGTCTACCCGGCGCCGGGCCACACGACCCCGCCCTCCGACGAGCACGTCGAGGTCGCCACGCAGATCATGGCCGGCCACCGCTCGGTCTTCGGCGTCGGCGAGGAGGCCGAGTTCGACGCTGAGCGGTTCGTCATCCGCAACGCCTACACCGGCGGCTCGGACGACCTGAAGAAGCGCTGGGAAGACGCCCGCAAGCACCGCGACGAGGCGATCAACCGTCTCTGCCGCGATCTGCTCGACTACGACCGCGGGGACGACCTGCTCCAGATCGGGACGCTGACGGTCGGCGTGGTGGCCTCGCTCCTCGGCGACTTCGCGCGCCGCATGGTGTGCCGCATGCTCGGCGCGCTCCGCCGCCCATCCGCGGCCGCGACCCCGCGGAAGCGCCCGGTGAGGCGCGCGGCATGAGCCCGGTGACCTACGAGGAGGCGACGTCGCGCAACGCCGGCTTCCTGACTGACGCCGAGCAGCGGCGGCTCCGCGAGAGCCGCGTCTTCGTCTGTGGCGTCGGCGGGATGGGCGGCGCCGCCGTCCACTCCCTGGTGCGCGCGGGCGTCGGCCGGCTCGCCATCGCCGACTTCGACGTCTTCGAGGCGACGAACCTCAACCGGCAGCTCTTCGCCACGGCGGAGACGATCGGCCGGTCGAAGGTCGACGCCACGGTCGAGGGGCTGCTCCGGATCAACCCGGGGCTCGAGATCGTGACCTACGGCGCGGACTGGGTGGATCGGCTGGACGAGATCCTCCCCGGCTCCGACGTCGTGGTCAACGCCATGGACGACGCGCGCGCCGCGATCCGCCTCTACCGTGCCGCGCGCAGGCACCCGACGACGGTCGTCGACGCCTGGACGTCGCCGCACCCGTCGGTGACGTGCGTCGCACCCGACGACCCGCGCCCCGAGGAGTGGCTCGGCTTCCCGACCGTCGGGGTCGCGGACGACGCACTCGACGAGGCGATGCTGGCCGAGGCGCTGCTCGCCGAGCTGAGCTTCGTGGCGGCCGTGTCCCGCGGGATCTCCCGCCTCGACCCCCGGATCGTCGCCGAGATCCTCCGGGGCGAGCGCCCGCGCTCGTCGTTCGCGCCCATCGTGCTCGTCGCGGGCAACCTCATGGCCTTCGAGGCCATCGGCGCGCTGCTCGGCCGCCCCTCCGGCGCCGGGCCGCGCGGCTACTTCGTCGATCCGTGGACCGGGACCGTAGAACGCCCGGGCCCGGCTCCCCTGGTGGCGCTCCGGCGCCGATTCACGCTTCGCCGCCTTCGCTCGGCGGCAGGAGTCGCGGCATGACCGATCTCCGCGTCCGGGAGCGGGACTTCGAGTCCTTCTTCGCGGTGCCCTTCACGCAGTACGGAGACGCCGAGGCGTACGTCTCTCCCTTCCGCGCCGACCTCGTGCGCATGCTCGACGGCGCCCGCAATCCCGTCTTCGAGGACCCGGACGACGTCACCTTCTTCAGCGTCGAGCGGGACGGCCGCGCCGTGGGTCGCATCGTCGCCCACGTCCACCGGGCCTCGAACCGGCGCCATGGCCTGCGCCGCGGCTCGTTCGGCTTCTTCGACTGCGCCGACGACCGGGACGTCGCACGACTCCTGCTCGGTGCGGCGTCGGAGTGGCTCGCCGCGCGCGGCTGTGACGAGATCGCCGGCAACTTCAACCTCACGGCCATGCAGGAGATGGGTGTGGTGATCGACGGCCACGAGCGCGCGCCGTTCACGGCCCAGCACCACAACCCGTCGTGGATCCCGCGCCTTCTCGAGGCCGAGGGCTTCGAGCGGTTCTTCCCGATGACGAGCTGGCGTCTCGACCTCGACGCGGCCGACGCGGACGACCTGAAGGGGCCGAAGCAGCAGGAGCTGCTGGCCGATCCGCGGCTCCAGCTCGAGCCGATCACCCGGCGGCGCTTCCACCGAGCCATGGAGGAAACGTGGGAGCTCCTCAACGCGTCGTTCGAGCGCAATCCGCTCTTCGTGCCGCTCACCCGCGACGAGTTCTTCTTCCAGGCGGAGCAGATGCTCCTCGTCTTTGACCCGCGGATCGCCTTCCTGGCGCGCCACTGCGGCGAACCGGTCGGCGTCATCGCGTGCATCCCGGACGCCAACCCGCTGCTGCGGGCGACGCGCTCGCGGCTCCGGCCCAGCACGCCGGTGCACTTCGTGCGCTACCGCATGAGCCGCACGCGGGCGTCGCTCGTCTTCGGTGGAGTGAGCCCGGAGATGCAGAACCGCGGCCTCGGCGGCGTGCTCCTGCGGGAAGCCGTCCGCTCGATGCAGGCCGCCGGCTACCGCGAGCTCGGCATCACCTGGATCTCGGACTCCAACAAGCCGAGCCTGCGACAGATGGAGAAGATCGGCGCGCGCCCGCACCACCGGCTCTCCCTATACCGGAAGCCGCTCTCGGCCGGAGTCGACCGATGAAGCGCGCACTGATCGTCCTGGCCATCGCCGCGCTCACGGGGTGTGCGCTGCCCGGCCGCTTCCTGCGCGGCTACGCCGGAGCGGAGCCCGAGGGCATGGAGCTGCTCGAGGAGGGCGGCACGTTCGAGCACGCGCCGGCGGAGCTGCGCGGCCAGGTCCGTTTCGTCTTCGACGACTTCGGCAGCCTCTCGACCGACGTGCTCGAGACGTACGGCGTGCCGTGGAAGCTCGTCGTGGCCTCGGTCGTGCTCCACCGCTCGCGGCGCGACGGGGCGGCGCGCTCCATGGCGACGTTCCACGCGATGGTCGAGGAGCACGGCTTCCTGCGGCCGAACAGGCTCGCCAACTGGGACGGCCCGCAGCCGCGCCTCGACCGGCCGCTGGGTCTCATCGGCGGCACCGCCTCCCGCGGCTTCCCCGCGGTCGAAGTGGAGATCGGCAACCTGGGGTGCGCGGCGTGCCACGCGGGCCCCCTGTACGGACCCGACGGGGCGCCGACGGGCGAGGCGTGGCTGGGCCTGCCCAACCCGTCGATCGACGTGAGCGGCTACGCGGACGAAGCCTTCGGCGCGCTGCGCGCGGAGCTCGAGCGGCCGGACACGCTGCTCACGGTCGTACGGCAGCTGTTCCCGGAGGTCACCGAGCGGGAGCTGTCGACGCTGCGCAAGCACGTCATCCCGGGGGCGCGCGAAGAGCTCGCCCGCCGCGCGGACGACTACGGGGGTCTCGTGCCGTTCCGCAACGGCGGCCCGGGGCTCAACAACGGGGCGGGCTCGCTCCAGTTCCTCTTCCGCGCCCGCGAGACCGACGTGCTGCACCGCTCGGCCGCCTGGGCCTCCGCGCCCGAGCTGTCCGGCACCACGCTCCGGCGCTCGGTGCTCGTCGACGGCGTGTACGCACCGCCCGGATCGGAGCGGTACGGTCCGCTCGGGGGCGCCGCCGGTGATGTGGCGCCTCTGCGCGGCGGCGGCGGCGTCGTCTCGCTCTTCATCGTCGGCACGCAGGGCATCGATCCCGCGGGCGCCCGCGACGCGATCCCGGAGGTGCACGAGGTCCTGCGCTTCGCGCACGATCTGCGGCCGCCCCCCTTCCCCGGTCCGATCGACCACGACCTCGCCGACGAGGGCGCGGAGGTCTACGCGAGGGCGTGCGCGTCGTGTCACGGTACCTATTCGTCCGGCACCCGGGACGTCCGGCTGCTCGAGCATCCGAACCGGCTTGTGGCCCAGGACCGCATGGGGACCGACTCGGTGCGCTGGGCCGCGGCCGACGCCGAGGCGCTCGCGCTGCTCGGCCGCATCGGCTACGGCAAGGTCGTCGAGCCCCACAACGGCGGCGGCTACGTGGCGCCCGACCTCTCGGGCGTCTGGGCCACGGCGCCGTATCTGCACAACGGCTCGGTGCCCACGCTCTGGCATCTACTGCACGCAAGCGAGCGCCCGGAGCGCTTCCAGGTCGGCGGTCACGCCCTCGACTACGAGCGCGTCGGCATCGCCGGGGAGACGGGTCCGGACGGGGTGTACCGCTATCCCGAGGGATGGCGACCGACGTCCCGGCCGATGATCTACGACACCCGCGAGCCGGGCCGGTCCAACGCCGGGCACGCCTTCGAGACGCTCACCGCGGCCGAGCGGCGCGCGGTGCTCGAGTACATGAAGGTGCTGTGACGCCGGGTCGGGCACCGCCGAGCGGCGTCGCCCCGCGATCGTGGCACGCGCACCGGCGAGGGGGCACATTGGGCGGATGACCCGTCCGTGGATGTTCCGGACAATGCTCCTCTGCGGAGCCGCGCTCCTCGCGCTGGCGGGCCCGGGCGCCGCGCAGGTGCAGCTCCGCGTAACCGCCCCCGACGGCACGCCCGTTCCGTCGGTGCGGGTCGAGGTGTACGGCACCGCCGAGCGCATCCGCACCGTCACGACCGACGCCGACGGGATCGTCGACCTCGGCACGGAGCGGTGGGCCGACGTCCGGCGCATCTCGCTGAGCCATCTCGGCTTCGAGACGCTCCTCGTGCAGCGCGACGACCTCGCCCCGCTCACCGTGCTCCGCCTCGAGCCGGCGGCGCTGCCCATCGAGGGGCTGACCGTCGGCGTCGAAGGCAGCGTCTGCGCGCTCGACGGCTCGGAGGAGGCCCGGGCGCTGTGGGCCGCGGTGGCGAGCCGGTACTCGCGCGACACGGGCCGGCGCCCGCTGGCGGCGGCGTATCGCTTCGCCGAGGGTCCGGCGATGTCGGACGTGATGCTTCAGCCGTTCGACCCGAGCGGCCGCCGCAGCGGCACGCGCCGTACGGCGCCGGGGCGGACCTCGATGTCTTCGGGGGGACCGCTCGAGCGCATGATCGAGCGCGACGGCTACTCGTGGCCCGGCCCGCGCTTCGAGATCACCTTCGGCGCACGGCACCTGGCCCGCTGGTACCCGTCGCTCGAGATGTGGGACGCCTACCACTTCTCGACCGAGACGTTCGGCGCCCGCCACGACTTCCGCGTGCTCTCCGAGCGGGGCGGCGTCGTTCGCCTCGCGTTCTGCCCGCGGGACGACGTGCCGGGCACCACCCTGTCGGGCGAGATCCACCTCGTGCCCGACCGCCGCTTCGTCGAAGCCCGCTGGAGGTTCCACGTGAAGGACGGCCGGGACGAAGAAGCCGGGGGGATGGTCACCTTCGAGACGTACCGGGAGGGCCGGGTCCGGCCGCCGCACCTGCTGGCCGAGCGCGGGATCTTCTACCGCCACAGCGGCCGCGAGCCGCCGTATCCCGACCTGCCGCGCGCGTACTACCGCGAGGTCTTCGCCGAGGTCGAGTGGCGGGTGCTGCCGCCGAACGCGGGCAGCCGGTAGCTACGCCTTCACCGCCTCGAAGAGCTTCACCATGTCGAGGTAGACGTTGAACTCGCGCACGATCCGGAATCCGGCCGTGCGCACGTTGTCCGCCGTGCGTCGGTTGATGTCGGGTCCGAAGCGACGCACCAGCGGGTTCATCACGTCCATCATGAAGCCGAGCCACGGGTTCGACGCGCGCACGTGCTCGAACATGAGCAGGGGGGCGTCGTCCTTCAGCACGCGGCGGACCTCGCCGAGCCCCCGCACCGGGTCGGGTACCGAGCAGAAGGTGCACGACGTGATGCACGAGTCGAACGAGCCGTCCGCGAAGTCGAGCGCCGTCACGTCGGCCTGGACGAGCTCGACCGGCGACGCGCTCTCGCCCAGCCGCTTCTCGGCGAACGAGAGCATGGTCGGCGAGAAGTCGATCGCGGTCACCTCGAGGCCCGGCGGCAGGTACTTGAAGTCGATCCCGGTGCCGGCGGCGACCAGGAGCGTGCGGCCGCGGGCCTTCGAGAAGATCCAGCGCTTGTACGGCCCGTAGCGCAGCTCCTCGCCGCGGTCCTTCGTGTCGAGCGCGCGCGCCGCGCGGTTCCACTTCCGGATCGCCGCGTCGCGCGTGCCGGCCGCGCCGCTCACGGGGCCCGGCCTCCCACGTCTCCGTGCAGCGAGCGGTCGAGAGCGTGCAGGAGGAGCTGGACGACGAGGCCGACGCCCGCACCCGCCAGCGCGACCGATCCCGGCGTGCCGCCCCGGATCATCGGCGCGGCCATGCCGGCGAGCATTCCGATCTGCATCGCCAGCATCAGGACCTCGAAGCCGCCGAGGATCCAGTTGAGGAGAAACAGCACCGGGGTCGCCGCCACGACGCCCACGACCATCCCGAGGGGCATGGCGAGCGCGCCGGGCGTCCCGTCGGGCACGAGCCACCAGGCGGCGAGCGCGGCGGTGGCGCCGAAGGAGAGCGCGCAGGCGTAGTCGAAGAGGCGGAGGGCGGCGGGGTGCGCGGGTCCCGCCGGGGCGGCCGGGTCGGTCCGCGTCGTCATGGCCGCGCGCTCCGCACCGCTAGCGGCCCCGGTCGGGGGCCTGCAGGACCTCGACGGACTCGAACTCGATCCAGCCGCCGACGGCCGCGTCGGTGTCGTCGTCGTTCTCGACCGCGCCGTACAGCGGCGTTCCGTCCGACGCCACGTGCATCATGATCTTGATCTCCTTGCCGACGACCGGGCCGGTGCCGCGCACGCGGACCCGGAAGACGTAGCCGCGGGTGTGCACGTGGTGCGTCTCGAACGACTCGGTGAGCCGCACGGTGACCCGGTGCGAGAGCGTGTTCGCCAGCCCGCGCTCGTTGAGCACGTAGTGGGCCTCGGCCTGCGGGTCGTCGTCGTGGTCGAAGCGCAGGTTGAGTCCGTCGGCTCTCGTCTTGCTGCCGAGATGACCCCAGCTCGGATAGGGCCCTTCGGCCGTCGAGCTCATGATCAGCGTGGCCCGCGCGAGCTCCGCCTCGGAGAGCTGTCGGGGTCCGGCCTGCTTCACCCGCATGACCAGGACCGCGACGAAGAGCGCGAAGACGGCCACGAAGATCAGCACGGGGGTCATGGGGGCAATCTAGCGCGCGGGCGCCGGGACGCAGCGGTCCGGTGACGCCATCCCATCGGCTCGTCCACCTCGCGAGCGTCGGCGCATGCCGAAAGTCAGCGAGTTCTTCGGAATCAGCGTGTACATCTACTGGGCCGATCACGAGCCTCCGCACTTTCATGCTATCTACGCGGAGTCCGAAGTCGTGGTGCGAATCGAGGACTCTCGCGTCCTCCGGGGCGGCTTGCCTCCCCGGGCGCTCGGACTGCTTATTGAGTGGACCGACCTGCACCGAGACGCCTTGTCTTCGGCGTGGGAACGAGCGACGAACCACCTGCCGCCCGGCACGATTCCACCGCTGACATGATCGACGCACCCGACCGCATCGTCCGCCTGATCTCGGCAAAGGCCCTCCCGGGCTTCAGGCTGGAGGTTCGTTTCGACGACGGATCTTCGGGCGTCGTCGACCTCTCTCACCTGGTGGGGCAGGGCGTATTCGCTCGATGGAGCGAGCATCCGGCCGAGTTCGAGCGGGTGGAGATCGACGCGAAGACCGGAGCGCCGATGTGGCCTGGTGGCCTCGACGTCGCGCCGGACGGCCTCCACCGGCGCATCCTGCGCGGCGAGGCGGAGCGGGGCTAGGGCCAGATCCCCCGGTCGAGCGTCACGTTGGCCACCCGCTCGACGGCGACGACGAACGCCGCGGTGCGCAGGTCGATCGGCTCGAGCGGGCCACCGTCGAGCCCACGCTCCTCCCGCTCGCCGGTGAGCTCGTCGAGCGAGCCGTTGACCTCGGCCTGACGGTCGAGCACGCCGTCGACGGCCCGGCGCATGATCTTCTTGAGTCGAGCGTTCACCTCGTCCTCGTCCCACTGCTCGTTCTTGTTGTTCTGCACCCACTCCATGTAGCTGACGGTCACGCCGCCGGCGTTGGCGAGGATGTCGGGGATGACCGGGATGCCACGCTCCTTCATGACGGCGTCCGAGCCGGGCGTCGACGGGCCGTTGGCGAGCTCGAGCACCATGCGCGCCTTCACCCGCTCCGCGTTGTCCTCGCGGAGCTGGTTCTCGAGGGCCGCCGGCACGAGGAGATCACACTCGGTCTCGAGGAGCTCGTCCCCGGAGACGTCCACGCACCCCGCGAGCCCCACCACGGAGCCCGTCTTCTTCTTGTGGGCGTGCGCCCGGGCGGGGTCGAGCCCGTCGGCGCAGCGGATCCCGCCGCGCGAGTCGCTCACCCCCACGATCCTCGCGCCCGCCTCGTGGAAGAGCGTGGCCGCGATGCCGCCGGCGTTGCCGCAGCCCTGGATCGCCACGGTCAGGCCCTCCAAGCTGTCTTCACCCTCCAGCACCCCGCGCTCGAGCGCGCGCTCGACGACATAGAGACCCCCTCGGCTCGTCGCCTCGTTGCGACCCAGCGAGCCGCCGACGCGCACCGGCTTGCCCGTCACCACGCCGAGGTTGTTCTGCCCGGCGTGCAGCGCATCGTAGGTGTCGTAGATCACCGCCATGATGCGCGCGTTCGTGTTCACGTCCGGCGCCGGGATGTCGGTGAACGGCCCGATGTTGTCGTTGAGCTCGGCGACGTAGCGTCGCGTGATGTGAAGCAGGTCCTCCTCCTGGAGCTGCTTCGGGTCGCAGACGACGCCACCCTTGGCGCCCCCGAACGGCACGTCGACGACGGCGCACTTCCACGTCATCCACGACGCGAGCGCGCGCACCTCGTCGGGCGTCACGTCGGGGTGGTAGCGGATCCCGCCCTTGCCCGGCCCTCGCGCCCGGCTGTGCATGCAACGGTAGCCCACGAAGTTGAGCACCTCCCCCGACGCGGTGGAGATCGGGAACTCCACCGTGATCATCCGGTCGGGGCGCTTCAGGTACTCGATCAGGCCGGGCTCGATGGCCGGCAGGTAACGCGCGGCCGCATCGGCCTGCCGCTGCGCGATGGTGAACGGATTGAGGTCCTCGGGTGACACGGCACAGCTCCTCGTCGGGGGACTCCGGCGTCGGGCGATGCCGCGCTCGACCGACCTTCGCGGCCCGCGCGGCCGCCGCCACGTGAATCGTAGGCGAAGCGGCGCGCCGCCTCTGTCGGGAAACCCCCGCCGCGCGGATTCGAGCCGCGCCCCCCGGTCGGCGTCGAGATCCTTGATGTCTGAAAGACCCGGGCGTAGCCTGAGCAAGGCGCCCCCCCGAACGGCGCTCACCAGGAACGCATCATGGCCAAGATCCTCATCGTCGACGACGAGGAAAGCGATCGCCTCCTCGCGCAGGCGATCCTCGCCCGCGCGGGGCACGAAACCGTCTTCGCCGAAGACGGCGAAGAAGCCCTCCAGCGCTACCGCGAGGGCGGCATCGAAGTCGTCGTGACCGACCTCCACATGCCTCAGGTGCACGGCTTCGAGGTCATCTCGCTGCTGCGCGAAGACGACGACCCGCCGGCGCTGGTCGCGATCTCGGGCACGGGTCAGTTCCAGCTGCAGATGGCCGAGGCGCTCGGCGCCCGGCACACGCTGTCCAAACCGCTCAACCCGAAGCTCCTCCTCGACGCCGTGGAGCGTGCGCTGGCCGAGCGTGAAGAGGCGCGCCAGGAGCGGGCCACCGGGGGCGGCGAGTAGCCCGCCGCCACGGGACGGCCCTCGCGCCGCCGGGGTGCCCGGCGGCTACGGCCAGAAGAGGATCAGCGTCACGCCGGCCGCCACCCCGACCGCGGTGAGCCGGCCGAAGCGGGCGGCGAAGGCCCGGCTCCCCATCGTGGTGGCGAGTACGAGCTTGAAGACCATGTTCGACGTGGCGGCCGTCAGGATCAGCCGCCACCCCGTGCCCGGATCGAGCCGTCCCGTGTCGACCAGGCGCGACGTCGACAGCGTCAGGGCGTCGACGTCGGTGAGCCCCGAGACCGCCGCGGCCACGTAGAGCCCCGCCCCGCCCGCCCAGTCCTGGGCGGCCGCCACGAGCACCAGCACGACCGCGTAGACCGCGCCGAAGAAGATCGCCGGCTTGAGCTCGGTGGGATTGCCCGGCTCGATCGGCAGATCGGTCGGCTGCGTGGCGGAACGCCACACCACGGCCGCAACCAGCGCGAACACCACGAGCATGATCCCGAGCGGCGCGGCCGCCTGACGGAGCAGCCCCGGAGCCGTCACGCCGATCTCGACCATGAGCCGGATGAAGACGACGCTCGAGGCGACCCAGACGACCACGACCGCCGTCGCCTCGCGCCCCGGCTCCGTGGCCGTGCGCCGCGCGTAGCCGACCGTCGTCGCGGTGCTCGACACGACCCCTCCGAGGACGCCGGACAGCGCCGTGCCGGCCCGCGCGCCGAGGATGCGGTACGCCGCGTAGCCGACGAGGTTGAGCCCGACGATCAGGACGACCATCCACCACACCTGGCGCGGGTTGATGACGTCGTAGGGTCCGTACGTCTGGGACGGCAGCACCGGCAGCACGATGAGCGAGATCACCACGAACTGCATGATCGCGCGAACGTCGGCGTCGGTGAGCCGGTCGACCCACGAGTGGAGCTCCTCCCTCAGGTGCAGCAGCATCGCCGTCACGGCGCCGACGACGACGGCCACCTCGGTCGGGCCGGATACCGTGAGCACCCCGATCAGGAACGTCACGACGACGGCCACCTCGGTGGTCTGCCCCGGGTCGGCGCTCACCTTGTCGGTGACCGCGAGCAGCCAGTTGCCGGTGATCATCAGCGCCACGATCGCCACCAGCGCGATGACGACCACCCAGACCGTCGAGTGCTCGGCCACCACGGCCGACACCGCGCCGGCCAGCGCCACGAGCGCGAAGGTGCGCAGCCCCGCCAGCGGGGACTCGGCGCGCTCCTTCTGCAGCCCGATCAGCAGGCCCAGGCCGAGCGCGATCGCCAGATCCAGGAAGGTGTCGCCTAGCATCGGTCGAGAAACGGGGAGCGGGCGCCCCCAATTCCGGGCCGGGAAGGGGCCTGCCGCAAGGACCAATCCCGCCGGGCCCGAGCGGGTTGACCTCGACTCGGCAGGGCCACTAACTTTCCCAGCCTGATGCGGGGTGGAGCAGTCTGGTAGCTCGTCGGGCTCATAACCCGAAGGTCGCAGGTTCGAATCCTGCCCCCGCTATCGCTCGGAAGCGCCGCTCGAAAGGGCGGCGCTTGCCACGTTCGGGTACGGAGAGAGAAGCCCCATGCAGAGTTCGGTCTTCTGGACGGTGTCCGATACGTGGAGCCCGCGAAGACGGGCGGGAGCGGAGAGCCGGTAGCCCGGCCCTCTCCGAGACTTCCCGCCCCGGCCGCCTCGGCTCGGGCGGGTTTTTTGTCTGGGCCAGGTAGCTCAGTTGGTAGAGCACATGACTGAAAATCATGGTGTCGGTGGTTCGATTCCGCCCCTGGCCATGAAGGAAGTTGAAGCAACGACAAACAGAGGTCCGTAGCTCAATCGGTAGAGCACCGGTCTCCAAAACCGGGGGTTGGGGGTTCGAGTCCCTCCGGGCCTGTCGAATGCGGGATTGAAGCCCCGGTCGTCTAATGGTTAGGACACCAGGTTTTCAACCTGGCAATCGGGGTTCGATTCCCCGTCGGGGTATGGAGCAGGACCAGCAGGACGCTTTTTCAGCAGTTCAGGGGCTGTAGCTCAGTCGGTTAGAGTGCCGGTCTGTCACACCGGAGGTCGCGAGTTCGAGTCTCGTCAGCCCCGCTGGTTGGTTTTTTGACAAACGGAGTCCGTCGTCCCGCGATGAGGCGACGACTCTTCCAGGTCGTGTGGAGGGGGCCGTAGCTCAGTTGGGAGAGCGCTTGAATGGCATTCAAGAGGTCAGGGGTTCGATTCCCCTCGGCTCCATCGCGAGCGGGCGCGCTGCCCGTGAGCCGAACGACAGAGCTCGGGTGGCGGAATTGGTAGACGCGCAGGGTTCAGGACCCTGTGGGGGTTAACCCCGTGAGGGTTCGAGTCCCTCCTCGAGCATTCAGAGCACGAGCCCACGTGCTGGAATTGGTAGACAGGCTGGTTTGAGGGACCAGTGCCGGAAACGGCGTACAGGTTCGAGTCCTGTCGTGGGCACTTTTCGC
>CALJLC010000554.1 GCA_937982605.1 uncultured Gemmatimonadales bacterium
GGCGACCACCGAGATCTACACTCTTTCCCTACACGACGCTCTTCCGATCTCCTTCCGGAAGGACTCGCCGGGACGGCGGCCGGGTCGGGCGCGCCCTCCGACGAAGCGGCGCGGGCAGAACAGGAAGGGTCGGGCGGCCCCGGTTCGGAGGCCGACCGTGTCGTCGCCCTGCTCGGCATCCCCCGGGGGCCGGGCACGGTGGCGCTGGTGGGTGGGCCCGCGCGGCATGCCGCGCGGGTCGTCGAGGCGGTGACCGATCTCGACGCGGTCGCCGTCGACCCGGACGCGGCCGGCTGGCCGGAGGAAGAGCGGATCAGCCGGGTCGCGGCCTGGCCCCGACTGCCGTTCTTCTCGGCTTCCTTGCGCGGCGTGGTGATCGACGGCCGGCTCGGCCGCGCCATGCTCTTCGAGGCCGCCCGGGTCACGGCTCGCCTCTCCCGGACGGTCGTCGTGGACGCCGGCGCGGAGGCCGCCGAAGTGCTCCGTGAAGCGGGTCTCGAGGTGCTCGCGGAGGAGCACGGAACGGTCGTTGCAGCAAGGGGTTGAGCGTTGCGTCCCGGCCCTGCCGCCGTCTACCTTCCAGCACGCGGCGGACCGCGCCGGAGGCGCTCCACCGTGCCCTCTGACCACTCGCGCATGGCGTTCTGGAAGAAGATCCTCGGCACCGAGGAGCCCCAGCCGGTCGACTACTACTCGGAGGGCACCGACCTCCTCGGAGCCGGCAAGTTCCACGAGGCGTTGACCTCGTTCCGGCTGGCCCTCAAGGAGTCGCCCGGGGATGCCGTCGTCCTGCAGCAGATCGCCATCTGCTACACCCGCATCGGGATGGTCGAGGAGGCCGCCAAGACGTACCGGCACGTTCTGCAGAAGAACCCCGGTGCCGCGGGAGCCCACTACGGGCTGGCGTTCATCCTTCTGCGAGGCGACGCCCCGCAGGAGTCGATTCCCCATCTCGAGGCGTTCCTCGCGCACGCCCCGACGGACGACGAGGCCAGTGCCCACGTCGAGCACGCCCGCGAGACCCTCGCGCAGCTCCGAGAGCAGGGTCGCGGCGGCACGCTCGGGACGGGGACCGATGTCGGCGGATAACGTCCGCCAGGTCCGACTGACCTGGACGGGCGAAGGGCTGGCGTTCCGTGGCGGCCCGGACGGGGGAGTTCAGATCGGCGTCGACAGCGACGGCGCCGAAGGCCAGACTCCGATGCAGCTCCTGCTGATGGCGCTCGGGAGCTGCATGGCGGTCGACGTGCTCATGATCCTCCAGAAGTCCCGCGTTTCCGTCGAGGCGCTCGAGGTGGAGGCGATCGGGGTGCGCGCGGACACCGTGCCCAAGCGGTATCGCTCGGTGGAGCTCGTGTATCGCCTGCGCGGCCCCTCGGAAGGCGACCAGCCCAAGCTCGAGCGGGCGATCGCCCTCTCGCGGGAGCGCTACTGCTCCGTGCTGCACACCCTCGATCCCGAGCTCGACCTGGAGATCCGGGTCGAGCGGGACTGAGCGGACACCGTGGGCCCCCGCTACGCCTCGGACGATCGGAGCGTCCCGGAGTCGACGCTCGCCGAGCTCTTCTTCGAGGCGCTCGACCGCTTCGGAGACGCTCCCGCGTTCCAGCGCTTCGAGACCGCGGAGCGCGTGGTGGACATCTCGTACGCGGAGGCCGCCGAGCTGGTGCGCCTCGCCGCCGGCGGCATGGCGGCGGCCGGCGTGGAGCGAGGCGACCGCGTGGCGATCCTGTCCGAGAACCGGCCGGAGTGGGCCATGACCGACTGGGCCTGCCTCTGCTCGGGCGTCGTCGGAGTGCCGATCTACCCGACGCTGAGCGCGACGCAGGTCGCCTATATCCTCCGTGACTCCGGTGCCCGGCTGGCCTTCGTCTCGTCGAAGGAGCAGGCGGAGAAGATCCGGGCCTCCGCCGCGGACCTGGGCCGCCCGATCCCGGTCGTCTCGTACGACGGCGAGGAGGGCGGTGCGACGCGCTGGACCGACTTCCTGGAGGAGGGCAGGGGATCCGCCCTCGCCCGAGACGCGTTCCGTGCCGCCGCGCTCGAGGCCGGGCCGCACGACCTGGCGACCGTGCTGTACACGTCCGGCACCACCGGCGACCCCAAGGGCGTGATGCTGACGCACAACAACATCGCCTCGAACGTGCGCGCCTCGGAGTCGATCCTCGCGATCTCGTCGGCGGACAACACGATCAGCTTCCTGCCCCTGTCGCACATCCTGCAGCGGATGGTCGACTTCCTCTTCTTCTGGACCGGCTGCCGCATCGGGTATCCGCGATCGCTCGACACGCTGATCGTGGACCTGAAGCGGCTCGAGCCGACCGTCGTGGTGTCGGTCCCCCGGATCTACGAGAAGATCTACAACGGGGTCATGGACGCGCGCGGGCTCAAGAAGAAGCTCATCGACTGGGCGGTCGGCGTGGCGGATCGCGCCGCCGATCTCCGCCTGGCGGGCGGGAGCCCTTCGGGACTGCTCGCGCTGCAGTACGCCGTCGCGGACCGGCTGGTCTTCGGCAAGGTGAAGGCGGCGGTGGGAGGCCGGCTCCGCTTCTTCGTGAGTGGCGGCGGCCCGCTCGCCCCCGCGCTGAACCGCTTCTTCTACTCGATCGGGCTCACGATCCTCGAGGGGTACGGCCTCACCGAGACCTCCCCCGTGACGAACGTGAACACCCCGGACGACTTCCGCATCGGCACCGTCGGCAAGCCGATCCCGGGAACCGAGATCCGGATCGCCGACGACGGTGAGATCCTGATCCGCGGTCCCCAGGTCATGAAGGGATACTGGCAGAACCCGGAAGCCACGGCCGCGGCGATCGACGCGGAGGGCTGGTTCGCCACGGGCGACATCGGCGAGATCGACGACGACGGCTTCCTCCGCATCACCGACCGGAAGAAGGACCTCATCGTGACCGCGGGCGGCAAGAACGTGGCGCCGCAGCCCATCGAGAACCGGCTCGCGACCCATCCGCTGGTGGAGCAGGCCGTGATGGTGGGAGAGCGCCGCCGGTACCCCTCGCTGCTGGTCGTGCCCGCCTGGCCGACGCTCGAGGCGTGGGCCGCCGGCAACGGGCTCGCCGGTGTCTCGCGCGCCGAGCTCGCCCGGGACCCGCGGGTCGTGGCGTACGTCGAGCGCGAGCTCCTCGGCATGCTCTCCGACTTCGCCTCGTACGAGCGGCCGAAGAAGGTGGCGCTCCTCGAGGAGGAGTTCACCGTCGACAACGGCATGCTCACGCCCACGCTGAAGGTGAAGCGGCGCGTGGTGCACGAGCGACTGGATGCCGTGATCGACGGCCTGTACGCCGAGGAAGCGGCGGACGCGACGGGTGGCTGATCCCCTGAACCGCGGCCGCGACGTGCTGCTGCTCCTGACGACCGCTCCGGACGAGCGTACGGCGGACGAGCTGGCGGGACGGCTCGTCGAGGAGCGCCTCGCCGCGTGCGTGAACGTCCTGCCCGGCGTCCGGTCCGTCTACCGGTGGAAGGGCGAGGTGCACCGGGACGGCGAGGTCCTCCTCGTCCTCAAGAGCACGCCGGAGGCGCTGCCGAGGCTGCGCGACCGGCTCACGGAGCTGCACCCCTACGAGGTGCCCGAGCTGCTGGCGTTCGACGTGGCGGACGGCCTGCCGGAGTATCTGGCGTGGGTTCGTGCGGAAGTGGAGCCCGGCTCGTGAACGACGGGGAGGGGCGAAAGCGGAAACGGCGCCGGCGCGGGCGCAAGCGCCACCGGAAGCGGCAGCGCGTCGACGAGGCCCAGGGCGAGCTCCTGCCGGTCGAGGAGGCGCCGGGCGCGGATCCGGACGCCCCCGGGGGCGAAGCCGCCTCCGGACCGCCCGCTCAGGGATCGCCCGCCGCCGAGCCCTCCGAGGAGACCGGCGCGGAGTCGAGCGAGCCGCCCGCCGTGACGTCCCGGGCACCGGTGCCGGAACAGGCTGGAGGCGGCGAGACGCCCCGACCGGCGACGCCCGACTCCGCCCCGTCCGAGCCCGTAGCTTCCGGGCCCGCCCCGTCCGAGCCCGCAGCTGTCGAGCCCGCACCGTCCGAGCCACCGGACACCGGTCGGGCTCCCGCCGGTGCAGCGCTGGCGCGCGCCCGCGATCTGGTGGCCGAGGGCAGGGTCGCGGAGGCGATCGACGCCTACCGGGCCGTCCTCCAGGAGCATCCGCTGAACCTGAAAGCGCACAACAACCTCGGGGTCCTCTTCGACGAGCTGGGCAGGCACGAGCTCGCGGTCGAGCACTTCGAGCAGGCGCTCGGGGTCGAGCCGGAAAACGTCGAGGTCCTCACCAACCACGCCGCCGCGCTCACGGAGCTGGCCCGCTACGAGCCCGCGGATGAGTCGCTTCGCACCGCGCTCCGGCTGGCTCCGGACGACCTCGAGGTCCAGCTGGCGGCGGGCGTGCTCTCCTTCCGGCGCGGGCTCTACCCGGCGGCCGAGGCGGAGCTTCTGTCGGTGTGCGCGCGGGCGCCGGACAACGGACGGGCCTTCTACTACCGCGGTGAGGCGCTCAACCGGTCCGGGCGGTACGCCGAGGCGATCGAGGTGATGCAGGAGGCCGCGCGCCTCCTGCCGGACGACCCGCGACCCTTCTACACCCTCGGGCACCTCTACGAGCGGGAGAGCCGCCGGGAGGACGCGGCCGCGATGTATCTGCGCGCGCGCGAGCTGCAGAAGAAGGCGGAGGGAGGGGGGCCGTGATCCGTGTTGTCCGCGGTCCGCTGACGGATGCCGAGGCGGAGGCCGTCGTGCGCCCGATCCGCTCGGACCTCGCCCCGGTGACCGCGGCGGCGCGTGACCTCGCCGTGGCGGCCGGGCCGATCATGGAGCAGCGACTGGCTCGGCTGGAATCCCTCCCCGTGGGCGGCGCGGTCATGACCCCGGCGGGGGCACTCGCCGCCGACTTCGTGATCCACGCGGTCGTCATGTCCGAGGACGAGCCCCAGACCACGGCGACGGTCCAGAGGGCCCTCCGCAACGGCCTCGCCCGGGCCGTCGACTGGGGCGTGAAGTCCCTCGCGCTGCCCCCGCTCGGGCTCGGCGTAGGCCTGACCGAGCCCGAGATCTCCGCACGCGCGCTCGTGGAGATTCTCTACAACCATCTGGACGAGGGACGCGAACCTCTGGATTTCACCCTCGTGGTTACTTCATCCTTCGAGGAGGATCTCTTCGCGCGTCTCGTCGACGAGGCGGCGCGGGGGCGGGCCGACTGACGGCTCGGCGTACGAGCTCAGCCGGGGGGACGAGCGCCGCATGCGCAGACGCATCACCGGGGTGGCCATCATCCTGGTCTGGATCGGGATGGTCGGGTGGAAGGCCCGCGACGAGTACTTCCAGCCGGAGCTGACACGCCTGGCGGAGGCCGCCGCGATGTCGCTCGCGCCGGGCATCAACTTCTACTCGCTCACGATGGGCGATCGGACGATCGGCCAGGCGACGTCCCGGCTCGACACGCTTCCGGACCGCTCGGGCTTCGAGCTCGAGGACTTCATGAACCTCGAGCTGCCGGCGCTGGGCCAGACCGGCGCGGCGGTCGCACGGACCCGGGTTCGCCTGAGCCCCGCCCTCGTGATGGAGGAGTTCTCCTTCACGCTCGACAGCGAGGTCGGGCGCTTCGAGGCGAGCGGGAACCTCCGGCCGGACACGACGCTCGAGGTGCGCATCGTCTCGGCGGGGAGCGAGCAGAACCTGACGTTCCGGCTGCCCCAGCCGCCGATCATGTCGAACGTCGTGCCCATCCGGGTGGCCATGGGCGAGGGCCTCGAGGTCGGGCAGACGGTCCGCCTTCCGGTCTTCGACCCGACCAGCCTGAGCACGCGCACGGTCGAGGTCGAGATCCTCGAGCACGACACCCTCTTCGTGACGGACTCGGCCGCGCTCGACGCCGGCGGTCGGTGGGTAGCCGCCCGCGCGGACACGGTACCCGCCTGGAAGATCGCCGAGGTCTTCGGCGGCGTTCGCGTCGAGAGCTGGGTCGACGAGGACGGACGGATCCTCGAGGCGTCGAGCGCGATGGGCTTCAACATGCACAAGACGGAGTACGAGCTGGCGCGCCAGGCCCAGGAAGACGCGCGGCTCCAGACGGCCTCGGCCATCGACGACGACGTCATCCTGTCGACCGCGGTGCGGAGCAACGTCGACTTCGACGACGTGACGGAGCACGACGAGCTCCGATTCCGGCTCTCCGGAGTCGACCTGTCCGGCTTCCAGCTCGACGGCGGCCGTCAGACGCTGCGCGGGGACACGCTCATCATCCGGCGGGAGGCGTGGGACGAGATCGACGCCGGGTACCGCCTCCCGTACGCCTTCATGGATCTGCGCGAGTCGCTCGAGCCCGAGCCGCTCATCCAGAGCGACGACGAACGGATCGTCCGGCGAGCGCGCGAGATCACCGGCTACCGTCCTCGCCGGGCCCAGGACCCCAAGGTCGTCGCGTGGCAGCTCACCGAGTCCGTGTACGACATGCTCGACAAGGACATCACCTTCTCGGTCCCGAACGCCGTCCAGGTGCTCGAGACGCTGCAGGGCGACTGCAACGAGCACACGGTGCTCTACGTGGCGATGGCGCGGGCGCTCGGCCTTCCCGCGCGCACCGCGGTCGGGCTCGTGTACGTCAACGGCGCCTTCTTCTACCACGCCTGGCCCGAGGTCTGGCTGGGTGAGTGGGTGGCCGTGGACCCGACGTTCGGGCAGTACCCGGCCGACGCCTCGCACATCCGCTTCGTCATCGGCGGTCTCGCCCAGCAGGTCGAGATCGTCCGCCTCATCGGCAACCTCGACATCGAGGTGCTCGGCGCGGTGTCCGCCGAGGAGCAGCAGTAGTGGCGATCACCGCAACCGCCGCCGAACCAAGGGAGAACGCCGCGTGACCGATACCCAGACGCTCGAAACCCCCGTTCTGGCACCGCCCCCGGACCGGCCCGGTCCGCGGGGCCCGATGCTGGAGCTCAGGAGCGCCCGGAAGCAGTACGGGCGCTTCGTGGCGGTGAAGGGACTCGATCTGACCGTGAACCGCGGCGAGATCTTCGGATTCCTCGGACCGAACGGGGCGGGCAAGACCACGACGATCCGCATGGTCGCGGGCGTGCTGCGCCCCTCGTCCGGTCGCGTGCTCGTGGGCGGCGCCGACCTGCTCGCCCATCCGGAGAAGGCGAAGTCGAAGGTCGGCTACATACCGGATCGGCCGTACCTCTACGACAAGCTCTCCGGAGGCGAGTTCCTGCGCTTCGTGGCGGGGCTCTGGGGACGCTCGGGCGACGCCGTGGAGGCACGGGCGGACCGCCTCCTCGAGCTCTTCCAGCTCACCCCCTGGAAGGATGAGCTGATCGAGAGCTACTCCCACGGGATGCGGCAGAAGATCCTCATCAGCTCGGCGCTCATCCACCAGCCCGAGCTGATCGTCGTCGACGAGCCGATGGTGGGGCTCGACCCGCGCTCGGCTCGCCTGCTCAAGGACCTCTTCCGCACCTTCGTCGCCCACGGAGGGACCGTCTTCCTCTCGACGCACACGCTCGAGGTGGCCGAGGCGCTGTGCGACCGCATCGCGATCATCAATCAGGGCGAGATCATCGCCTTCGGCACGATGGACGAGCTGCGCGCGCAGGCCCACGCCGGGGGCGCCCACCTCGAGGAGATCTTCCTCAAGGTCACGGGCGGCGAGGCGATGTCGGACATCATCGAGTCGCTCCGCGAGGCGATCGAGAAGTGAACGGTGTCGTGACGCACCCGCGCGCGGGGCTCTTCTGGCTCCTGCGCCCGAAGCTGCGCACCAAGCTCAATCGGGCCCGCACCGACGAGGGACGCGCCTTCAAGGCGGTCCTTCTCGGCTTTGTCGGTCTCTTCTTCTGGACGCTGATCTTCGCCGTGATCTTCCGGATGCTCCTGTACTTCCGGGGCACCCAGGGCATCGGCGACCTCCTCTCCGCGAAGCTGCTCGGCCTGGCGTTCCTGACGTTCCTGATGATCCTCATCCTCTCGAACGTCATCACCGCGCTCTCGACCTTCTTCCTCTCGGAAGACCTCGAGTTCGTGGTGGCGGCCCCGGTCGAAGCCGAGACCGTCTACGCGGCGCGCCTCATCGAGACGATCGTCGACTCCTCGTGGATGGTCGCGCTGCTGGCCGTCCCGCTCCTGGCCGCCTACGGCGCGGTCTACGCCGCGGGGCCGGCCTACTACCTCCTGGCGGTGGCCACCGTGCTGCCGTTCCTCGTCATTCCGGCGGTGGCCGGGACCGGCGTGACGCTGCTCCTGGTCAACGTCTTCCCCGCGCGCCGGACCCGCGACCTCCTGGCCCTCGTGGGGCTCTTCGCGGCGGCGGGCGTCGTGGCGCTCTTCCGCTTCCTGCGGCCCGAGCGGCTCATGAGCCCCGAGGAGTTCAGCAGCCTCGTCGACTTCGTGGCCGTGCTGCGTACCCCCACGTCGACGTGGCTGCCGAGCGAATGGGCGGCGACGTCGCTCATGTCCTTCCTGCAGGGGCGCCCCGACTGGTTCGCATTCGCCTTTCTCTGGTCGACCGCCGCCACCTGCTTCGTCGTCGGAGCATGGCTGCACCGGCGCTACTTCGACGCGGGCTTCACCCGCGCTCAGGAGGGGGCCGAGCGCCGCGAGGGGCGCAGCCGCTCGAGGCTGGTCGATCGGCTGTTCGCCGGCGCGCGACCGAGCACGCGGGAGCTCGTGGCCAAGGAGGTGCGCGTCTTCTTCCGGGACACCACGCAGTGGTCGCAGCTGATCCTGCTCGGCGTCCTCGTGGCCGTCTACGTCTACAACATCACGGTTCTGCCGCTCTACACCGGTGAGCAGGTCTCCTTCCTGCTCATCAACGCGGTGTCGTTCCTGAACCTCGGCCTGGCCGGCTTCGTCGTTGCCGCCATCGCCGCGCGTTTCGTCTTTCCGGCGATCTCGATCGAGGGCCGCATGATGTGGCTGCTCCGTTCGTCGCCGGTCGACGTGCGCTCCGTGTTCTGGTCCAAGTACTGGGTCGGCACCATTCCGCTGCTCGCCGTGGCGCTGCCCCTGATCGTGGGGACGAACCTGGTCCTGCAGGCGTCGCCGTTCATCCTGGGCCTGACCACCGTCACGATGGTCGGGGTGACCTTCGCGCTCACCTCCCTCGCGCTCGGCTTCGGGGCGCTCTATCCGAACTACGACACGGAGAACGTGGCGGAGATTCCGACCTCCTTCGGCGGCCTCCTCTTCATGATGGCGGCGGTATCGTACCTGGCCGGCGTGGTCATCCTCGAGGCGTGGCCGGTCTATCTCTTCCTGAACGCCCGCATGCAGGGCAGCGTCGCGCCGGTCGGGATGGCTCCGCTCTTGATCGGCGTCTCGGCGGCCGCCATCCTGACCGCGTTCGCCATCGTGCTCCCGCTGCGCGCGGGGGTCCGGAAGGTCCAGTCGATCGACTTCTAGGGGAGCACGTCGCCCCCCGCCCGGGAGCACCGGCATGCTGAGTGCGATCAAGAGCTTCTTCACCGGCTCCATGTCCCCGGCCCCCGACGCCGATCAGGCACAGGCCGCCCGGGACATCCGGCTCGCGGCCTGCGCGCTGCTGCTCGAGCTGGCCAACGCCGACGACGAGTTCACCGACGACGAGCGTCGTCACCTCGAGTCTGCCGTACGCCGGCAGTTCGGGCTCGGAGCCGCGGAGGCCGAGCGACTCCTGGAGCTCGCCCAGGAGGCCCGCGAGGAGGCGGTCGACCTCTGGCAGTTCACCAATCTGATCGCCGAGAACTACTCGACCGGGCAGAAGATGGTGCTCGCCGAGATCATGTGGGGGCTCGTCTACTCCGACGGTGACCTGGCGAGCAAGGAGGACTACCTCATGCGGAAGATCTGCAACCTCCTCCGCCTGGAGCCGGGCTACCTGGCCGAGGCCCGGAAGCGCTTCGACGAGAAGAACGGGTAGGGCCGTCACGCGCCCGTCGGGGGTGACACGAGCGGCGGCGCCGCGCATATTTCCGGGACCAGCCACTCGCACCAAACATCACAAGAACGATGCGCGATCTCGTCCCCGGCGGATACCTCTTCACGCACGCCATCTTCTGGACCGTGGTGGGCATGGTCGCGGTGGGCACGAACGCGGTCGCGATCATCCTGTCGATCGGCCTCGGACTCCTCGTCCTGGAGACGCTGACGCAGCAGCGATGAGGCGCGGGTCGCCGTGACCTTCGCGATCGTCGTCACCGCCCTGCTCGGCCTCGGGATCGGCATCTGGCTGGGGATGCCCGGTCGCTACACGCAGAGCGTCGACGAGATCGACAAGATCATGGAGTCGGGCGGCGCGCGCCGTAAGAAGGTCAAGCGGGTCTTCACGCCGCTGGCGTGGATGCGCCGGAACGTCAGCTCCAAATCCACGCCTTCGCGGGGCCGGAGGGCGTCACGCGGAGGGCGCTCGGGCTTCCGGGTCGAGTCCCCCGAGGAGCGGGAGTAGCCCTCAGCGCATCACGGCGTCGACCGCCACGAGCCCCAGCCCGATGATGGCGCCCAGCAGGTAGCCGAGCCGCACGATCAGGCGGAGCTCCCGGTCCGTGACCCGCCGCACGATCTCCTCCATGCGCTGGGTCGGGAAGTGCAGCACCTTCTCCTCCACGCGACGCGCGACGTCGATCCGCTCGACGACGTCGGGGACCTGCGTCTGGAGCCACTCCCAGATGGGGTCGCCGAGCGCGGCCTCGAGCCGGGTGGGTCCGTCCTCGGGGAGCCAGCGCGACGGTGTGCCGATGGGCCGGTCCATGATCCGGTTCGCCAGCCGATGACCGCCCTTCTCCAGCGCGTTGCGGGCCGCCTCGGTGCGTGCCGCGGTCACCAGCACCTCGGCGATGCGCTCCAGCGGGACCCGCTCCAGCACCTCGCCCCAGGTGCGCGCGCCCGCCTTCTCGAGCCCCGCGTGCAGCTTCTCGACCAGGAACTCCCGGGTCGCCGGATCGCGTGCCAGGCCGATCACCCAGCCGGCGAGCGTCTCCCGTGCCTCGACCATCGTCGGATCGTCGACGTCCCCGAAGACCTCGTGGACCGGTCGGCGCAGGAAGTCGACGATGGCCTGGTTCACACCCCGGGCGATACCGCTCTGAACAGCCGGGTCGCGCAGAATCTCCGAGAGACGCTCGGCGCCCTCGGCCTCGATCGTGTCGAGCACCTTGTCGACGGTCTCCTCCGTCATCACCACCCGCGCGACCACGCGCTGGTGGAACTTGAGGTCGCGCAGGAAGCGCTGGAGGAGGTCGTGCATCCTCGCCTCGAAGCGCCCTCGCGTCTCCGGATCCTCGAGCAGCCCCCCGAGCCTCTCGTCCGCCAGCTGCAGGTAGCTCGCGATCGCCTTCTCCACGGACCCGACCAGCCCGAGCGGCAGGATCTCCTCGAAGGTGCGGCCGGGCTCGAGCAGCTTCCGGGAGCCTCGCTCCAGGTAGTCGGTGATCGCGTCGGTGAAGTCCGAGCTCTCGACGGCGTTCTGGAGCCACTCCTCGACCGCGCCTTCCAGAGCCGCGCCGCGGGCCGGCGTCAGGATTCCTCCGATCGGCTCGTCCGCGACGGCTTCGACGAGGTCGGCGGCCCGTCGAAGCATCGCCTCCTCGAACGCCTCGCTGGCCACGTACGCCTCGAGCTGGTCGAGGCCGCGCTCCAGGGCCTCCCCGACGAGCGCGTCGACGTCGGACTTCACCGCGGGCGGGATGAGCTCCCGGAGCGACCCCCGCTCGGTGTGGAGCACCTCGTCGAGGAACGCGGCCAGGCGGCTGTCGAAGGCCTGACGGAACTCCACGTTCGCGAAGGTGCGGGTCAGATCCTCCGGCGTGAGCAGCCGGTTGCCGACGGTCCGGCCGATCGCCGAGGCCAGCCGGGGCTGGTTCTTCGGGACGGCGCCGTGGAGGAAGCCGACCGTCCACCGCCCGAAGAGCCGGGGCGGCTCGTAGGGGTGGAAGAGCATCCACACCGCGATCGTATTCGTCAGCCCGCCGGCCAGGGCGCCGAAGCCGACCTTCACCAGCGCGAGGAGCAGCTCTTCGCCGGCCATGGCGGCCTATCGTCGCTGGTGGACCAGGACGCCGTGGACCGCCCAGGCGCCGCCGCCGCCGCGCAGCTCGCCGGTCACTTCGTAGAGCGCGCGCACGGGCAGGAGCGGGCCGGGTCCCTCTCCGGGCCGGATCTCGGCCGACACGGCCTCCAGCTCTCCCTCCACCGACCCGTCGGCGGACCGGACGTCCCACTGCACGGGGACGTCCCGGCGGGCGGGCGGGAACGCCTCGGTCCGCCTCCAGTCGACACGGACCTCGGGCCACACGAGCTCCTCCTCGCCCAGGGCTCCCCACCCCCGGTACAGCGGCTCGACCTCGCCCCCGTGCTCCGCGTCCGCCGCCAGGACGAACTGCGCCGAGTCTCCGGAGAGGAGGAAGGCCCAGTCCCCGCCGGTGGGCACGCCCGTGACCGACGCGCGCGCCACGTCGAGGATCATGCCCTCGATGCGCTGATCCGCCAGGTACGCCGCGCCGGTCAGCACCTCGAAGGAGCCGCCGCGGGCGTCCGTCCAGGACGCCCCCACCCGGTCGAGGATGAGCTCGAGCGATCTCGGCCCCTCCTGGAAGACGAGACCGTCGATGACTCCCCCCTCCCGCACCAGCAGGGAGAGCCCGGCGTGCGGGAGCAGGAGCGTCGGCTCCTGCTCCAGGGGGGTCGCCCAGCGCTCCGCGTAGAAGGCGTCCCACACGCCTCCGCGCGAGAGCCAGGCGTGCACCTCCCGCTCCACGGTGTCGGGGGTCTCGGTGGCGAGCATCATCCACGGAACGATGAACACGCTGTCGTCGTCGACGGCGGCGAATACGAAGTTCCGTTCGTAGACGCGGCCCTCGAAGTTTCCGGAGTCGGGCTGTAGCGCGCCCCCCGCGCTCCCCTCGTCCGGGAGCTCGTCGCCGCCGGCGCACGCCGCGGCGGCGAGGAGGGTCGTCGCCAGCAGGAGAGCACCCGCCCGGCCGTTCGGGCCGCCTGTCACGAAGCCGACCGTTCCGTGCTCTCGGGTGGGGTCGCGACCGGCGGGGGCTCGACGACGGACGAGGCCAGCGCGTTGAGCGAGGCCGGATCGAGGATCTGCTCGGGTCCGGCGCCCAGCCTCTCGTCGAGCAGCCGGAAGAAGCGGAGCAGGATGCGACGGGAGCGGCCCAGGTCCCCGCGCTCCGTGCGGGAGGTCGCCGAGAAGTCGACGCGGGTCTGTGCCATCGCGTCCAAGCCGATCGTCACGAGGAGGTCGGCGTGCTTCGACATCGGCCCGGGCTGGACCAGCCCCACGATCGTTCCCGCCCGGTCGTCCGAGCGGATGAGGCTCCAGCCGCGCACGCCGGCGTTCACGATCCCGGTGGCCGCTTTCCAGACCGTGTCGAACGGGATCGCGTACGTCCGCCCCCGCAGGTCGGCGTCCGGCGACGCCGGGTCGGTCTGCGCGCGTCGCTCGCGGAGCACCGCGTCGAGCAGGCCGCTCAACCGCCGGACTCCGGGCCGAGCGCGAAGCGGATCGTCACCGAGGCGGTGACCGTCTGGTCCCCCACCTCGACCGGCGTGTCCGCGGCGCGGGCGAACGACATCGCCTCGGCCTGCATGAGGATCGGTCCGGGGCGCTGGGCGCCGCCGCGCACCTCCAGCGCGGCGCCGAGCCGGTGCCCGAGCGCGGCGGCGATCACCTCGGCCTCGCCCCGGGCCGTGCGGACCGCCTCGGCGAGGGCTTCCCTCCGGGCGTCCTCGGTGTCGGCCGCGTGGAAGGAGATGCCCGTGACCCGGTTGGCCCCGGCCCGGACACCCGCGTCGATCACGCGACCCACCGCCTCGACGTCGGAGAGCGTGGCGCCGACGTTGTTGATGACCGTGTAGGCGACGATCCGCTGGGTGCGGCGGTTGCCCTCGACCTCGTACTCCGGACGGAGCGCGTATCCGTGGGTCGACAGCTCCAGACCCGCTACCCCGGTGGCGCGGAGCGCCTCCAGGACCCGGGTCATCGCCTCGGCGTTGGCGTCGGCGGCCGCGTCCGCGGTGACCGCGCGCGTCTCCATGGCGAAGCCGACCCGCGCCCGGTCGGGCCGGACCTCAACGGCGCCCGTGCCGCTCACCTCGATCCACCCGTCCTCCGAGGCCTGACGGCGCAGCGCCTCGACGTCGGCGTCGGGCACCTCGTAGAGATAGAGGCGGCCGAGGTCGGCGGGGGTCGCCTGCCCCCCGGCGGGAGGGCCGGCGCACGCCGTGAGGAGGGCCGTCAGAACGACGCTTCGAGCGGTGTTCTTCATCTCCGTTCCGTGACCGATATCCGGGTTTTGCTTCGGGGGGAAGCCGTTATAGTGTGGCGCGCAGGAACCATGCCCGCCACAGAAACGTGAGCGCCGATGAAAGCCGTCATCCCCCTCGCCGGGAAGGGGACGCGCCTGCGACCCCACACGCTTCATACTCCGAAGCCGCTGCTCAAGGTCGCCGGCAAGCCCGTCCTGGCCTACATCCTCGACGACCTCGTGGAGCTCGGCGTGCGTGAGATCGTCTTCGTCGTGGGGTACCTGCGCGACACCGTCGAAGCGTGGATCACCGACTCCTATCCCGACCTGACGGCGCACTTCGTCCTCCAGGAGGTCCAGGACGGGACGGCCGGCGCCATCGCGCTCGCGGAGCCCCACGTCGACGAGGACGTGATGATCATCTTCGCCGACGCGGTCCTGGAGGTCGACTACGGCCTCACCCGGACGCTCGGCCAGGAGTACGGCGCGGTGATCTGGGCCAAGGAGGTCGAGGACTACCAGCGCTACGGCGTGATCGTCACGAACGACGACGGGACGATGAAGACGATCGTCGAGAAGCCGTCCGAGCCGGTCTCGAAGCTCGCGAACATCGGCCTCTACTACGTGCGTGACCACGAGCTGCTCTTCGAGGGCGTGCGGCACACGCTCGCGTCCGAGCCCGGGCCGTCCGGGGAGTTCTACCTGACGGACGCGTTCCAGTACATGGTCGACCACGGCAGCCGGCTGATCACGGCGCCGGTCGAGGGTTGGTGGGACGCCGGCAAGCCGGAGACGCTGCTCGAGACGAACGCGCACCTGGTGGCCACCCGCCGCGGCGGCGTCGATCCCTCGGCGTCCGTCGAGGGCGCGGAGGTCGTCGAGCCGGTCCGCATCGAGGCGGGTGTGCGGGTCCGGGGTGGACGGATCGGGCCCAACGTCACGCTGGAGGCGGGCGCCGTCGTGGAGGAGTCGGACGTCCGGGACTCGGTCGTCGGCCCCGGTGCCCGGATCTCCGGATCCGTGGTGCGCGACTCGATCGTGGGCAACAGCGCCGAGATCGTGGACGCGAGGGGTCGATTCCTCGTCACCGACCATTCGGTGGTCGAGGGGGGCTGACCACCCCTGCCGGTCGGCCGGCGCCGCCGGACGTACGTCGGCGTCAGGCCTCGGCGATCCCCGCGGCCAGCAGCACGGTGTAGAGGGCTCGAATCACGCCCTCGGGCCCGCGCACGTTGCGGTACCACTCGTCGGTGGTGTGCGCGAGTCCCGCCTCCCCTCCGCACCCCATGGTGAGCGCGGGGATCCCGAGCTTCATCGGCACGTTGGCGTCGGTCGACGAGAGGCTCAGCACGGGCCGTCGGCCCACCGCGTGGGTGGCCCGGATGGCCGCCCGAACGAGGGGGGAGCCGGGGTCGGTCGAGCCGCCCGGCCGGTCCCCGATCGTCTCGAGCGACCACGTCAGGGCGGGGTGATCCGTGCGTCCCCGGTCGACCTCCGCGCGCACGCGGGCCTCGAGCTCCGCCAGCACCTCCTCGTCCGCGCAGCGGGTGTCGATCTCCAGCCACGCCTCCTGCGGAATCGCGTTCACGCTGGTCCCGCCCGCGGTGCGCGCAAGCGTGAGGGTGGCCTTCGGATCCGCGGAGAGCGGGAGCGCGGCCAGTCGGGCGCCGAGCTCGGCGATCGCGGCGACCGGGTTCGGGACGCCGAAGTCGACCCACGAGTGACCGCCGGGCCCGGTCGCGCGGAGGCGAAAGCGGCGCGAGGCCAGCCCGTGGACGACGATCCGGTCGAGGCCCGCGCCGTCCAGGGAGACGAAGCCGGCCGCGTTCCGGCACGAGCCGCTCTCCTCGAAGAGGTGCTTCACGCCCCGAAGGTCGCCGATCCCCTCCTCGCCCACGGTGGCGGCGAAGATGAGCGGGGCCCGGGTCGGCACCGCCTCCCGCTCGAGCACGCGGGCCACGGCGAGCAGGGTGGCGAGTCCGCGGGCGTCGTCCGAGATCCCGGGGCCACGGAGGATGTCGCCGTCGCGGCGCACGGTGAGGTCGGTGCCCGCCGGGAACACCGTGTCGAGGTGGGCCGACAGGACGAAGGGGGGATCGTCCGCGAGGCCGGCTCGCCGCGCCACCACGTTGCCGACGGCGTCGAGGGAGACGTGGGGGAGGCCGGCCGCGGCCAGCAGCTCGGCCATGCGGTGCGCACGCTCTCCTTCCGCGAAGGGGGGCGCCGGGATCTCGGAGAGCTCGATCTGCGCCTCCACCGTCTCCCGGTCGGCGGCCACGATGGCGTCCGCCGCCCGCCGCGTGACGGGATGGCCGAGGACGGGCGTCACGGGAGCGTTCCCGAACCGCGACCGGTCACCGGCCCGGCCGGCGCCCGTGTTACCTGTCTGTTACCTGCCGCGTCCACGGGTGTTACCTGTTCGAGCTAATCTGCGTCACGCCCCGGTGGCAACCTGACTGCCGACCGGCGCGCGGACCCCGGTTCCCATGACCCAGCCACAGTCCAGAGGGCCTCTGACCGCCGCCCGCGACGCGCCCGGAGCGGTCGCGTCCCTTATCTTGTTCGGGAGCCACCCCCGAATAGAAGACAGGGATCGAGAGCATGGAAGAGCAGTCCCTCATCTACGACTGGAACGAGGCCGACGGCGCGTTCGACTGGTCGTCCGTCGGCGAGGTCCAGCTGGACGACGAGACGCTGCGCGACGGCCTGCAGAACCCGTCGGTCGTGGACCCTCCGATCGGGGACAAGATCCGACTGCTCCACTACATGGATCGACTCGGCATCCACACCGCCGACATCGGCCTGCCGGGCGCGGGGCCTCGGGCCGTCGAGGCGGTGACGGCGCTCGCCAGGGAGATCGTCGATTCCGGACTGGCGATCCGCCCCAACTGCGCCGCGCGCACCCTGGTGGCGGATGTGCGCCCGATCGCCGAGATCTCGCAGGCCGTGGGCATTCCCATCGAGGCGTGCACCTTCATCGGCAGCTCCCCGATCCGGCAGTACGCGGAGGACTGGACGATGTCCAAGATGCTCCGGGTGACCGAGGAGGCGCTGACCTTCGCGGAGCGCGAGGGCCTGCCGGTCATGATGGTCACCGAGGACACCACCCGGGCGCATCCGGACACGCTCCGGCAGCTCTACGGGCGGGCGATCGAGCTCGGCGCGCGGCGGCTGTGCATCTCGGACACCGTGGGACACGCGACGCCTGCCGGGGCCCGTGCGCTGGTTCGATTCGTGATCGAGGAGATCGTGAAGCCGTCCGGCGAGGAGATCGGCGTCGACTGGCACGGTCACAGGGACCGCGGTTTCGGGCTCGCCAACACGCTCGCGGCGATCGAGGCCGGGGCGACGCGCGTGCACGGCACCGCGCTGGGCATCGGGGAGCGGTCGGGCAACACGGAGATGGACGTCCTGCTCGTCAATCTCAAGCTCCTCGGCATCCACGACGCGGACCTCACGCCGTTACCGGAATATTGCGAGCTCGTTGCAGAAGCGTGCCGCATCCCGCTCGTCCATTCCTACCCGGTGCTGGGAAAGGACGCCTTCCGGACCGGGACGGGCGTTCACGCCGCGGCGATCGTGAAGGCCCACGCGAAGGGCGACGACTGGCTCGCCGATCGCGTCTACTCCTCGATCCCGGCGTCGATGGTGGGACGGCGGCAGATCATCGAGATCGGGCCGATGTCCGGACTCTCGAACGTGAAGTACTGGCTGCGGGAGCACGGCTACGACCCGGACGACGCGGAGCTGTGCGATCGGATCTTCCGGGCGGCGAAGCAGACGGATCACACCCTGACCGAAGGAGAGCTGGAAGCCCTCTGCCGATCCGGTTGAGCGCGGCGGTCGCCGCGGACTCGGGCGGGGAGAGCGGCGGGCGACCGGTCAAGCGATGACAACCCTCGTTGATCGAATCATGGAATCGAATCCGAAGTCCGCCTCGGTCCCCCGCGTGCTCGTGGTCGAGGACGAACCGGACATCGCGGCGCTGATCGCCTATCAGCTCACACGCGAGGGCTTCCGCGTCGAGACGGTCGGCTCGGGCCCCGAGGCGCTCGACGCGGTGGGTCGGGAGATCCCGGATCTGGTGGTCCTGGACCGGATGCTTCCGGGGCTGAGCGGTGATGACGTCCTGGCGCGGCTCAAGGCGGAGCCGGCCACGACCAACGTCCCGGTCCTGGTCCTGACCGCGAAGCGGGAGCAGGAGGACCGCATCGAAGGCCTCGAGCTCGGCGCCGACGACTACCTGACCAAGCCGTTCAGCCCCAGGGAGCTGGTGCTCCGGGCTCGCGCGATCCTGCGTCGGGTTCAGGAGTCGGGGGTCTCGTCGGGAGGACGGATCCTCCGGGCGGGGCCGATTCGACTCGACGTGGAGTCGCACCGGACTTCCATCGACGGGGAGGAGCTGGCCCTCACGCCCACCGAGTTCCGCCTCCTGCAGGCGCTCATGGAGCGGCGGGGGCGCACGCAGAGCCGCAAGCAGCTGCTCGAGAAGGCCTGGTCGGTCGAGTCCGGCGTCTCCGACCGGATCCAGACGCGCACGGTCGACATGCACGTGCGACGCCTCCGGGCCAAGCTCGGCGAGATCGGCGACTGGATCCAGACGGTCAGGGGCTTCGGGTACCGGCTCAAGGTGCCCGAGGGTGTGGAGTAGCGCCCGTCTCCCCGACTCCGGCCTGCGCTCCGCCTGACGGCGCCCATGCGACTCCGTGTCCACCACCCGCTCTTCGCCGGCTTCGTCGGCGTAACCGGGCTCCTCGTCGCCCTGAGCGTCCTGATCATCGGCTCGCGGCTCCGTACGGAGCTGGACGCGCTCTTCCGGCAGGATCTGGAGCGTCAGCTCGGCCTGGCCCAGGTGATCCTCGAGAGCTCCCCGGATCCCGACGCGGACTCGATCGCCCGCCTGATCACCGGCCGCATCGGGAATCGGGTGACGATCATCGACACGGCCGGCGTGGTGCTGGCCGAGTCGTTCCTCTCCGCGGCGCGGCTGCCCGGCGTGGAGAACCATCTCATGCGTCCGGAGGTGCAGGCCGCGCTCGGCGCGGACACGACCGCTTTCGCGGAGAGGACGAGCGCCACCGTGGGCCGGCCCCTCCTCTACGGCGCCCGGATGTCGGAGCTGCGCGGAAGCCCGGTCGTGCTCCGGATCGCCGCGCCGCGGGCCGACCTCGACGCGGCGATCGACGGCATCCAGCGCACCGTCGCCATGGCCGGGCTCCTGACGCTGATCGCTTCGCTGGCCGTGGCGTACTGGCTGAGCCGGGCGTTCACGGCGCCGATCCTGGCGCTGGCCGACCGGGCGGGACACCTCGCCCGGGGCGACTTCAGCCGGAAGGTACCGCACAGCCGTGTCGCCGAGCTGGCGGAGCTGGGCGTCGCGTTCAACCGCCTGTCCGACGAGCTGCAGACCCGGCTGTCCGAGCTCTCGAGTGAGCGCAACGAGATGCAGACGGTGATCGACTGCATGGCCGAAGGCGTGATCGCCGTCACCGCCGACGCGCGGGTCCTGCGCGTCAACCGCACGGCGCGAGCCCTCCTGGAGCTGGGCGATGTGCGGCCCCTCGCCCCGGTCGGATCGGTCGTCCGGAATCCCGAGCTGCGCGTGGCGCTCGAGCGTTCCGTCACCCGCGACGCCCATTCCGGGGAGATCGACATCGGCGGACGGAACATCCTGCTCGCCTCCCGGTCCCTCGACCGCGGCGGGGCGGTGACGACGATGCTCGACATCACCGAGCTCCGGCGGCTCGAGCAGGTCCGCCGCGACTTCGTGGCCAACGCCTCGCACGAGCTCAAGACGCCTCTGACCGCCATCCGGGGCTTCGCGGAGACGCTCGTCGACGACGATCCGCCCGAGGAGCTGCGCAGACAGTTCCTCGGGTCGATCCGGGCCAACACGCTCCGCCTGCAGCGACTGGTCGACGACCTGCTCGATCTCTCGCGCCTCGAGGCTGGCGGCTGGAGCGCGGCGCGAGAGGTGGTGGACATGGCCGAGGTCGCCCGCGAGGCGTGGACCCTGACCCGAGAGGCCAAGGGGGAGACGCGCGCCTTCGAGCAGGAGGGGAGCGCGGCGGTCCTTGGTGACCGCGAGGGGCTGGTCCAGATTCTCCGGAACCTGCTGGAGAACGCCGTTCGCCATACGGAGGAGGACGGACTCATTTCGGTCAGAGTGCGGGAGATGGGCGACGGGCGAACGGCGTCGGTGGAGGTCATCGACGACGGCGAAGGGATTCCCGCGCGTTCGCTGCCCAGGATCTTCGAGCGCTTTTACCGGGCGGACTCGTCTCGTGCCCGGGACTTCGGGGGGACGGGCCTCGGCCTGGCGATCGTCAAGCACCTGGTGAGCGCGATGGGGGGGGAGGTCCACGCCGAGAGCGAGCTCGGTCGGGGGACCACGATCGGATTCACGATTCCACTGGCAACCGTCGAAGAGAGGTGACGGAAATGCACGATACGATGAAGCGTTCCATGTTGTTGACCGCACTCGTGGCGGCCGTGGCCGCGTGCGGGGGTGGCGGGGACGGCGGCGGGGGCGGGGTGTCCGGCGCGATCCTGAGCGACGGTTCCAGCACCGTCTTCCCGGTGGCGGAGGCGGTGGCCGAGGAGTTCCAGGCGATGAACCCCAACGTGCGGGTGACCGTCGGCTTCTCGGGCACGGGAGGCGGCTTCCAGCGATTCTGCTCCGGCGAGACCGATTTCTCGAACGCCTCCCGGCCGATTCGCGAGACCGAGATCGAGGCGTGCCGTGAGGCGGGCGTCGAGTTCACGCAGCTGTCCGTGGCCTGGGACGGCCTTTCCGTGATCACGAACCCGGCCAACGACTTCGTCGACTGCCTCACCGTGGAGGAGCTGAGCCGGATCTGGGGTCCGGGCAGCGAAGTGCAGCGGTGGAGTGACGTCCGGCCGGGGTGGCCGGAGGAAGAGGTCCGCCTCTACGGGCCCGGTACCGACTCCGGCACCTTCGACTACTTCACCGAAGTCATCAACGGCGAGAGCGGCGCGAGCCGCCCGGACTTCCAGGCCAGCGAGGACGACAACATCCTCGTCCAGGGCGTGGCCGGTGACACGTATTCGCTGGGCTATTTCGGTTACGCGTACTACGCGGAGAACGCGGGTCGCCTGAAGCTCGTGCAGGTGGACGGCGGCGCCGGGTGCGTGGCCCCCACCGACGAGACGATCGAGGACGGCTCCTACGCACCGCTCTCTCGCCCGCTCTTCGTGTACGTGCGGCACTCGGCCCTCGACCGGCCCGAGGTGCGCGCCTACGTCGACTTCATGCTCGAGGAGGCGCCGACGCTCGTGCCCGCCACGGGGTACCACGCCCTCTCCGACGCCGAGTACGCCGAGCAGCTCGCCGCGGTGGCCCGGGTGTCCGGCGGAGCCTGACGCAGCGATCGATGGCGCCCGACCTGACCTACAAGCGGTCCCGCAACGTCCCCGAGCAGGTCATCGGCGGGGTGCTCTTCCTCTGCGCCGCCGCCTCCACCCTCGTGACCCTGGGGGTGGTGGCGGTCCTGCTGCGCGAGACGATCGCCTTCTTCGGCGAGGTCACGGTCGTCGAGTTCGTCACCGGCACCCGGTGGGAGCCGATGTTCCAGGAGAAGCACTTCGGGGTCCTGCCCCTCCTGGCCGGGTCGGTGCAGGTCGCGGCCTGCGCGGCGGTCATCGCGCTTCCGGTCGGGCTGCTCACCGCGATCTTCCTGAGCGAGTACGCGGGCCCCCGGGTCCAGGGGATCCTCAAGCCGCTGCTGGAGATCCTGGCCGGGATCCCGACCGTCGTCTACGGCTACTTCGCGCTCACCTTCGTGACGCCGCTGCTGCGCACCGTCTTCCCGTCCACCGACGTCTTCAACGCGGCGTCCGCGAGCGTGGTCGTGGGCATCATGATCATCCCGACGGTCGCCTCGCTCTCCGAGGACGCCCTGAGGGCGGTCCCGCAGGCCCTGCGCGAGGGCGCCTACGGACTCGGGGCCACCAAGCTGGAGGTCTCCACCAGGGTGGTGGTGCCGGCCGCGCTGTCGGGGATCATCGCGTCGTTCATCCTGGCGATCTCCCGCGCGATCGGCGAGACGATGGCGGTGGTGATCGCCGCCGGAAACCTCCCGAACCTGACGCTCAACCCGCTCGAGTCGATCCAGACGATGACGGCGTACATCGTCCAGGCCAGCCTGGGGGACACGCCCCAGGGCACGATCGTATACCGCACGCTCTTCGCGGTGGGGATGACGCTCTTCCTGATCACCCTCGCCATGAACATCCTGAGCCAGTGGGTCCTCGCCCGCTTCCGGGAGGAGTACCAGTGACCCGGAGCGAGAGGCCGGTCGACGACGCGGCGCGCACCGCGTTCCACCGGAGGAGACGCCTGGCCGGCAGCGTCTTCGCCGTGGTCTGCGGCGCGGCGACGCTGGTCGGCGTCGTGGCCCTCGCCGTCCTGCTCGCGGACGTCTTCGCCGACGGATTCCGCGAGCTCGACGTGGCCTTCCTGACCAGCTTCGCGTCGCGCTTCCCGGAGCGAGCGGGCATCAAGGCCGCGCTGGCGGGCTCGATCTGGATCGTCTCGCTCACGGCGCTGATCGCCTTCCCGCTCTCCGTTGCGGCCGCGATCTACCTGGAGGAATACGCCCCGCGAAGCTGGGTGACCCGCGCCATCCAGACGAACATCGCCAACCTGGCCGGCGTCCCCTCCATCGTCTACGGGATCCTCGGCCTGGCGCTCTTCGTTCGGGCCCTGGGGCTCGACCGCAGCGTCATCTCGGGCGCGCTGACCCTGTCGCTGCTCGTGATGCCCGTGATCATCATGGCGGCACAGGAGGCGCTGAGGGCCGTGCCGTCGACGATCCGCGAGGCGGCGTACGGCCTCGGGGCCACGCGCTGGCAGGTCGTTCGCACGCAGGTCCTTCCCATGGCGATGCCCGGCATCCTGACCGGGACGATCCTGGCGCTCTCCCGGGCCGTCGGGGAGACCGCGCCCCTCATCATGGTCGGTGCCGTGGGCTTCCTCGCCTTCACGCCGCAGGGGCTGTCGGACTCCTTCACCGTCCTGCCGCTGCAGATCTACAATTGGGTCTCCAGGCCGCAGGACGAGTTCCGCGCGCTGGCGGCGGCCGGGATCATCGTGCTGCTCACGCTCCTCCTCACGATGAACGCCGTGGCCATCATCCTCAGAAACCGATACAGCTCCCGCAGCTGACGCCCATGTCCACCACGTACGACATCGCGATCGGCTCCGAGGGGCCGGCTCTGGAGGTCCGGGACCTCTCCGTCTTCTACGGGGAGACGAAGGCCGTCGACTCGGTCTCGCTCTCGGTGCCCGAGCGGGGCGTCGTCGCGCTCATCGGCCCGTCGGGCTGCGGCAAGACCACGCTGCTCCGCTGCTTCAACCGGATGAACGACCTGATCAAAGCCGCCCGCGTGGACGGTGCGGTCGAGTTCGGGGGCGTCGACCTGTACGACGCTTCGGTGGACCCGGTCGAAGTGCGCCGTCGTATCGGCATGGTCTTCCAGAAGCCGAATCCCTTCCCGAAGTCCATCTACGACAACGTCGCGTTCGGGCCACGCATCAACGGCTTCCAGGGGGACCTCGACGCGCTCGTGGAGGAGTCGCTCCGTCAGGCCGCCCTGTGGGACGAGGTCAGCGACCGGCTCGGCGACTCCGCCTACGCGCTCTCGGGCGGCCAGCAGCAGCGGCTGTGCATTGCCCGAACGCTGGCCGTGAAGCCCCAGATCGTGCTGATGGACGAGCCGGCGTCGGCGCTCGACCCGATCGCCACGCAGCGCATCGAGGAGCTCATCTACGAGCTCAAGAAGCAGTACACGATCGTGATCGTGACGCACAACATGCAGCAGGCGGCGCGGATCTCGGACTATACGGCGTTTCTGTACATGGGTAAGCTCATCGAGTACGGCCCGACCGACGCGATCTTCACGAACCCCCGCGAAGAACGGACCGAGGCCTACGTCACGGGGAGGTTCGGTTGACTTCCGACAGTCAGATGCGACGGCACTTCCACGAGGAGCTCGATCAGCTCCAGAAGCAGCTTCTGGAGATGGCGGGACTCGTCGAGCAGTCGCTCGCGCGGGCCACGGACGGCCTCGGCACCGGCGCCAAGGTGGACGTCGAGGCGGTGAAGCTCGCCGACGAGAGGATCGACGAGCTCGAGATCGACATCGACGAGCGCGTCATGGAGCTGCTCGCGCTGCACCAGCCGATGGCGTCGGACCTCCGGCAGATCATCACGACCAGCAAGATCTCCAACGACCTGGAGCGTATCGGGGACCACGCGGTCAACATCGCCCGTGCCACCCACCGCATGCGAAACGCGCATCCGGTCGAAACGAGCCGCGAGCTCTCCGACATGGTCGAGGTCACCCGGGAGATGGTCTCGGACTCGCTCGCCGCCTATGTCTCGCGCAATCCGAGCACCGCCCGCATGGTCTGCGTGACCGACGACCGGGTGGACGACCTGCGGCGTTCCCTCTTCCGGATCCTGGTCACGCACATGCTCGAGGATCCCAAGCGGATCTCCGCGGCCCTCGAGCTGCTCCTCATCTCGCAGAACCTCGAGCGGGCCGCGGACCTGGCCACGAACATCGCCGAGGACGTGGTCTTCCTGGTGGAAGGCCGGTCGATCAAGCACGGGGCCGAGGCCGCCCACCAGGCCCCGGACGACTGAGCGTCCGGTTGCGTGGGGCGGCGCTGCCCGCGTAGCCTGAGCCGCCATGGACCCAGACGTTCACGGCGCGGTCGAAGCGCTGCTCGACGAGGTCGGCGCCGAGACGCAGCCCCAGGCGCTGTTCGACGCCTCCAGCCTGCGCGGGCAGGTCGCCATCGTGACGGGGGCGTCCAGCGGGATCGGACGGGCCATCGCCCTCGAGCTGGCCGAGTGCGGCGTCCACATCGCTTTCTGCTTCCTCGACTCCGGAGCGCAGGCCCGGCTCGACGCGCAGGAGGTGGCCCGCAAGCTCCGGGAGATGGAGGTCCGCACCTACTTCCGCTCCTGCGACGTGCGCGACAGCGCCGACGTGAAGGCGTTCGTCTCGGAGGTGCTGGAGCAGCTCGGCGGCGTGCAGATCCTGGTGAACAACGCGGGCATCGGGCGAGACGGCGCGCTGTGGCGCATGGGTGACCACGAGTGGGAGGCCGTCGTCCGGACGAACCTCGACGGGGCGTTCTTCTTCACGCGCGCCGTCGCTCCCTGCATGCGTGCCCAGGAGTACGGCAAGATCGTCAACGTCACCTCGGTGCACGGCATCCGCTCGGAGTTCGGCATCTCGAACTACGTATCGTCGAAGGCCGCGCTGATCGGCTTCACGCGCAGCGCCGCGGGCGAGCGGGGGCGGAGGAGCATCAAGGGCAACCCGGTGGGGGCGAGGAACATCAACGTGAACGCGGTGGCGCCGGGCTACATCCGCACCACGCGACTCACGGACGGCGTGGCGCCCGAGATCCTCGATCGAGCCCGGGAGCAGGCGCCGCTCGGGCGCCTCGGCGACCCTCGCGACGTGGCCAGCGTCGTGCTCTTCCTGTGCACGGAGTCCGCTCGCCACATCACCGGCGTGGTGATTCCGGTCGACGGGGGCTACCTGCTTTGAGCCCGGCAGCCGCGTGATCGCTCGGGGGGCGGGGCCCCGCGCCCCTCCCCCGGCCTCAGCGAACCGGCTCGGCACCCTGTCCGCGCCTCGGCGGCACCTTCCCCTTCCCC
>CALJLC010000555.1 GCA_937982605.1 uncultured Gemmatimonadales bacterium
TGGCAGGGCTGACGGCGCAATCGTCTGCAATGGGCGAGCGGGAAGCGGAGATGGGCGATGCCGTCGAGGATGTGCTCGAAGCCGAAGACGACGAAGCGCCACGCGGCCTGGTGCCAGCGAGGATCGAGACGCACGAGTCCCGGGTTGCCCGAGAACTGGAACGCCCGTTCCGCCCCGTCCGCGGGGAGGAAGCGGAGCACCGTGAGCGTGCGGATCCCGAGGTGGGCCAGCCTCGAGTCGAGCGAGAAGTCCGACGCCTCCGACTCGATCGGCCACTCGAGCAGGACGTCGACCATCGCCTGCTGCGGCGGGAGCTGGATCTCCGCCCCGAGCGGGGCCGAACGCACGTTGGCGAGCGCGGCCTCCCAGCTCCGGAAGGAGCGGTCACCGGGGAAGGTCACCCGCACGGCGGCGGTCCGCGGGCGACCCAGCTCGAGCGCTCCCTCCCGCACGTCGACGTAGTCCGGAATCCACATGTCGACGGCCTCGCGGACCGCCGCGTCCGACCCTTCGATCTGCAGATAGCCCGGGCCGCTGACGTCGAAGTCGTAGTCGCGCAGCGACACGAGGGGCACGCGCAGGAGCATGCGCAACGTCGACCCGTCGGGTACGACGAAGGCACGCACGGTCACGTCCGCGGGGATCTCGTGAGCCTCCCCGGACCAGGAGGGCAGGAGGAGCACGAGGGCCACCACCAGGGCGGCCACGCGACGGTCGATGGGGGCCTGGAGCATGGCGCCGAAGGTAGGGCGGGTCGGGAGGCGTACAAGGCCCGACGAGCGTGTCGTCGGGGGCGTGAGAACACCGCGACCGGATCGGGTCCGCCCCGATTGCCCGATCGCGAGGGGGCACGTAGCCTATCCCCTCTCTTCCGGCCGGGCGCCTCGTCCGCCGGGGCTGACCCCACTCAGGGACGGATCGATGCAGAAGCGGATTCTGAAGGCGGGAGCGGCGCTCGTCCTCCTCACCGGCGCGGTCGGCTGCGCCTCGGAGGCGATGAGCGGAAACGCGGCCATGAATACCGACTACACCGCCGAGGGCATGGCCCCGACGTTCCAGGTGGACCCCTTCTGGCCGAAGCCGCTGCCGAACCACTGGGTCATGGGACCGACGATCGGCGTCGACGTCGACGGGCAGGACCGGATCTGGCTCGTGCACCGGAACACGCCCAATCTCTTCGGCGGCAATACCGAGATCGGTGCCGCCCAGGACCCGCCCGTCTCGGAGTGCTGTGCCCCGGCCCCGCCCGTCCTCGCCTTCGACCGGGACGGCAACCTCGTCCAGTCGTGGGGCGGACCCGGCACCGAGACCGGGGACTACGTGTGGCCAGGCTCCAACCACGGCATTACCGTCGACGCCATGAACAACGTCTGGATCGGCGGGAACGGCTCCACCGACGCCGGCCAGGATCGCCACATCCTGAAGTTCACGGCGGACGGGCAGTTCCTCGCGCAGTACGGAACGCCGGGCAGCGCGCTCACGAGCACCTCCCAGGAGTTCTTCGGCCGGGTGGCCAAGGTCTTCGTCGACGACGCCAACGCCGAGGTCTACGTCGCGGACGGCTACATCAACCAGCGCGTGGCGGTGATCGACCAGAACACCGGGGAGTTCAAGCGCACCTGGACCGCGTACGGCAACGAGCCGGCCGACGTCGACATCCCGCGGTATCAGCCGGGCGAGACCCCGCCGCAGGCCTTCCGTACCCCCGTCCACTGCGCCGAGATGTCGGACGACGGCCTCGTCTACGTCTGCGACCGGCCCTCCAACCGGATCTCGATCTTCCAGCGCGACGGAACGTTCGTCAGCGAGCACATCATCGCGCCCGCCACGCTCTCTCAGGGCTCCACCTGGGACCTCGACTTCTCGCCCGACGAGGCGCAGACGTGGATGTACCTGGCGGACGGCCAGAACATGAAGGTCTACGTCATCCGCCGGGAGACGATGGAGGTCGTCTACTCCTTCGGCGACGGCGGCCGCCAGCCCGGGCTCTTCTTCGCGGTCCACTCGATCGCGGTGGACTCGGACGGCAACATCTACACGACCGAGACCTACGAGGGGAAGCGGATCCAGAAGTTCACCTTCATGGGCATGGCCGAGGTGAGCGGCAACACCGGCGCGCCCTGGCCCGCGGACCGCAGGCGCGGAGGCGACTGAGCCCGGCGGTTCGCTCTCGAGAGACCCGGCACGCCCTCCGCGAAGCCACGGGGCCGCCCTCGATCGAGGGCGGCCCTCTCTCGTTGCCGGGGCGCGGCCCGATTGACGCATCTTCGCCCGCCGCGCAGACTTCCCCCGCTCGCCCCCCCCGGCAGGCACGCCCGTGAGCCTCTGGTCCGAAATCAGGCAGCGCCGCATCACCCAGATCGTCGTCACGTATCTGGCGGGCGGCTGGATCGTGACCTCGGTGATCGACCAGGTCGTGGATCGAGAGGTCCTGCCGTCGGTCGTATACGAGGTGACCCTCACGCTCTTCCTGTTCGGCATCCTGGCCGCGCTCGTCATCGGCTGGTACCACGGGGAGAAGGGCGAGCAGAAGGCGCCGCCGCTCGAGATCGCGATCCTGACCGTGGTGGGCCTTCTGGCGGTCGGGACGTCGGCCCGCGTCGTGATGGGCGCTCGGGCGCAGGCGTCGCTCCAGGACTCGCTTTCCGAGGCCGGTATCGACCTCCGTCGGATCGGCGTGCTGTACTTCGACGACCTCAGCCCCGACGGATCCGCCCAGGCGGTCGCCGAGGGCATCACCGAGGGGCTGATCACCACGCTCGGCTCCGTTCGAGAGCTCGAGGTCACTTCGCGCAACGGCGCCCAGGCCGTGCGCGACCTCGACATCGACCGGGTAGGCGCCGATTCGATCGCCCGGGTGCTCGACGTCGGCACGATCGTGGCCGGCACGGTGCAACCCGTCGGCGACGAGCTGCGGGTGACGGTGCGACTGCTCGAGGGCCGCGACGGCTTCGAGATCTCGCGCGAGTCCTTTCGCTGGCCCGCCGACGACGTCGCGTCGGTCGGGAGCGAGCTCGCGCTGCAGGTGGGCAACGCGCTGCGCACGGAGCTCGGCCTGGAGGTAAGGCTCCGTGAGAGCCGGGCCCGGGCTCCGAACCGTGTGGCCTGGCTCGAAGTGGCCCGCGCGGAGCGCGCCATCAAGGCGGCTGCGGAGGCCCTGAGAGAAGGCGACGGCGAGGGGTATTTCGAGGCCTGGGACCTCGCGGAGGAAGCGCTCCTCCGGGCCCGGACCGCCGCCCCGGAGTGGGCCGAGCCGCTGGTCCTCCGCGCACAGGTCGCGTACGAGCCGTGGCGGTACGTGGGCGGGGTCGACGAGCAGATCGAGACGCTCGAGCGCGCCGTGGAGCTGGCCAACGAGGCGCTCGCGATCGAGCCCGACAACGCGGGCGCGCTCGAGTGGCGGGGGACGGCGCGCTACGCCCGCTGGCTCCTGGAAGCGGACGACGACGACGAACTGGATCGCCTCATCGTCGCCGCCCGAGCGGACCTCGAGCGCTCGAGCACGCTGGACGACTCCCGGGCGAGTGTGAAGAACACGCTGAGCCACCTGTACTTCAACGTGGACGAGGCCTTCGACGGCATCGTGAAGGCTCGTGAGGCATACGCTCAGGATGCCTTCCTCTCGGTG
>CALJLC010000556.1 GCA_937982605.1 uncultured Gemmatimonadales bacterium
CTCGGCCTTCGTCTGCCTCTACCGTACGCTCGTCGAGGGTGTCCCGGACGCCGAGGCGAAGGCGACGATGCACGAGGTCTGGGATCCTGACGATCAGGACCAGTGGGGCTCGCTGATCCGTCGGGCGCAGGAGGCGTACGGCCGCGACTGAGGCACGGGCGCGGCCCCGGCCGAGCGGCTCAGCCTCCGGGACCGAAGAGATCGAGGTCGGCCGCCTCCACCGCGGCTCGGTAGTCGGCCCACGCCGTCGTTAGGAACGCGTCGACCCGGGAGGCGAAGTCGCCCACCGCGGTCTCGGCTCGCTCCAGCGCCCGGATCGCCGCCTGCGACGGCTCGGCCCAGCGCCCCGAGCCGATCTCGCCCGAGGCGGTGCCGAGGCGAGAGGTCACCAGGTCGGGCTCGTTGCGGAAGCCCTGGATCTCCTCACCCTCGACGGCCCGGTACAGGCTGTCGAGCCCGGCCTCGATCCGCTCGCCGTGTGCGGCGAGGGAGTCCGCGCGCTCCCCTTCGTGCGCCGCCACGACCTCCTGCACCCGCGCGAGTGTCGCGCGCGCGTCGCGGATCCGGTCCGCCGCGCCGGTGGCGCGACGCTGGGCGTCGAGCAGGCGCTCCTGCAGCGCGACAACGCGGCGTGCGACGGCGGGCTCGTACGACGTCCGTGGATCGGGGAGCAGCCGCAGCGTCGTCTCGACGGTGTCCGGTCCGAGCGAGACCCGCACGACGTACTCGCCGGGAAGCGCCAGCGGGCCGCCCGGCTCCCTCGCCTCCTCGGGGTCGTCCGGCGCGTCCTGAGTCGCGCGGCGCACTCCGGCCCGGTCCATCCCCCACTCGACCTGGTGCACCCCCGGCGTCCCGGGGCCGGTGAGGCGTCGCACGGGCTCGCCGTCGCGGAGGATCCGGATCGTCACCTCGGGCTCGTCCCGGTCCTCGTCCCCGCCTTCGCCGGGCGTCTCGCCCGCACCCCGCGCGTCGCCGTCGCCGCCCTCCCCCGCGGCTCCCTCGGGAATCCAGTACCGGATGCGGGCGCCGAACGGGCGGTTCTCCCCCTGGAAGGTCTGGTGGCCGGGGAAGATCGCGCCCGGCTGCTGGGCGAGGATCGCCTGGACGGCGTCGAGCCCGGGCCAGACGTGCAGCCGTTCCGGAGCTCCCTCGGCGGCGAGCATGCGCAACGGCCGGATGTCGTCGAGCACGAGGAAGGAGCGGCCGAAGGTCCCCATCACCAGATCGTGCTCCCGGGGATGGATCACCATGTCACGGACCGCGGTGGCGGGTACGCCGTGCGTCCAGCGGCCGAACGTGGCGCCGGCGTCGAGGCTGACCCACAGGCCCCGATCCGTGCCCACGAAGATCAGCCGGGGCTCGACCGGGTCCTGCACGACCGACAGCGCATAGCCGTCGACGTCGGCCGCAATGCGCCGCCACGAGTCGCCGAAGTCCTCCGTATGGTAGACGTACGGGGTCCAGTCGTCGCGCCGGTGATCCTCGACGACCACGAACGCCTGGCCCGCCGCGTGCACCGATGCATGGATCTGAGGGACCCAGGCCCCTTCCGGAGCCCCGCGCATCCGGTCGATCCGGTTCGACCACGACGCCCCCCCGTCACGCGTGAGCTGCACGTTGCCGTCGTCCGTCCCGACCCAGACGACCCCCTCCTGCACCGGGCTCGGCGCGATGGCCACGATCGTCGCGTTGTTCTCGGCGCCCGAGTCGTCGATCGTGAGCCCGCCGGTCTCGAACTGACGCTGGCGCGCGGGGTCGTCGGTGGTGAGGTCGGGGCTGACCGTACGCCAGGTCAGGCCGTCGTCGTCGCTCACGTGCAGGAACTGCGAACCGAACCAGACCCGCCCTGGGCGGACGGGATCGAGCGCGAGGGCGGCGTTCCAGTTGAAGCGCAGGTCCGCTTCCTCGGGGTGCGAGGGCGCGGCGCGGCGGAGCTGGCCGGTCAGGCGATCGTACCGGAGCAGCGCACCGCCCTGGTACATGACGTAGCCGAAGCGGCCGTCCCGCGGATCCGGCGCCATGTCGAAGCCGTCCGCGCAGCAGCCCAGGTTCTCCCACTGGTGATTCTGGATGCCCTGGAAGGTCCACGCGTACGCCGGTCCCCGGAACGAGTCGTTGTCCTGGGCGCCGCCGTAGACGTTGTACGGCGTCTCCATGTCGACGTTGACGTGGTAGAACTGGCCGATCGGCAGGTTGTGGAAGACCTGCCAGGTGTGTCCGCCGTCACGGGAGACGGCCACGCCGCCGTCGTTTCCGTCCACGATCAGGGAGGGATCGTCGGGGTGGATCCACCAGGCGTGATGGTCGACGTGGACCAGCTCGCCGGAGACGAGGGTCTCGAAGGTGCGCCCCCCGTCCTGGGAGACGTCGACCGGGCTCGCGAGGCGATAGACCCGGTTCTCGTTGTCCGGCGCGACGAAGATGTCGGCGTAGTAGAAAGGCCTCGGGTTCACGCCGTCGTCGTCGTTGACGACGTCGAAGCTCCGTCCTCCGTCCTCGGATCGCAGGAGCACGCTCTTCTCGGCCTCGACGAGCGCGTATACGATGCGCGGATCGCTCGGAGCGACCGCGAGACCGATGCGGCCCAGCTCGCCGGGGGGCAGGCCGTCGGCGGCGGTCTTTCGGGTCCAGCTGTCGCCTCCGTCGTGCGTGACGTAGATCCCCGAGCCCGGCCCGCCCGACGTCATCGTCCACGGTTCCCGGCGATGGCTCCACATGGCGGCGAAGAGCTTGTCGGGGTTCCGCGGGTCCATGACGAGGTCTGCGGCGCCCGTGCGCTCGTCGACGAAGAGGACGCGCTCCCACGTCGTGCCCCGGTCGCGCGTGCGGTACACGCCCCGCTCCCGGGAGTCGCCGAAGGGGCTGCCCGTCACGCCGACGTACACCACGCCCGGCTCCGACGGATGGAGGATGATCCGGTGGATGGCGCGCGAGCCCTCCAGCCCCATGTGCTCCCAGCTCTCCCCGCCGTCCAGCGAGCGGTAGATGCCGTTTCCGTGGTTGACCGAGTTCCGCGGGCTGCCCTCACCCGTGCCGACCCAGATCACGTCCGGATTGCGCTGGTCCACGGCGATCACCCCGATCGACTGGACCGACTGGTCGTCGAAGATCGGCTCCCACGCATTGCCGCCGCTCGTGGATCGCCACACACCGCCGGCCGCGGCGCCCACGTAGATCACGTCGGGGTCGGAATGGAGGACGTCGATGGCGCTCACGCGCCCGCCCTGGCCCGAGGGACCGACGCTGCGCGCGGCCATGGACTCGAGCGCGGAGAAGTCGACCTGGGCGGCGAGGGGCACGGCGAGGGGCGCCAGCAAGGCGAGGGGCGCGGCGGCCAGGGAAGCAACGCGCACGCGGGTCGGGAGAGGTGCGGGCATTCGTGGATCCGGTGACGATTCGACGGACGAGCGCGATGAAGGAACGGGAGTCACCGCGACGCCACAAGACCGGTCGGGCCTCGGCGCCGACACGCGCGCCGGCATGCGACGTGAGCTTCCGGTCGATCCAACCGAAACCCGGCGAGAGGACTCCAAGTAGGGAGTCGAGTTCGATCACCCGTCGGGAGTGCCGGAGATGGCGGAGCAGAAGAAGGACGAAGGGGGCGCGCGCCGGCGGGCGCGCTGCGAGACGATCGTGCACGCGTCGTCGGTCGCCGCCGGCGCGGCGGCGTCGGTGGCGCTGATCCCCGGCTCCGACGCCGTGGCCATCATGCCGATCCAGGTGGCCATGGTGGCGGCCGTGGCCCGGGAGTACGGGATCGAGCCGTCGGCGTCCCTCGTGAAGTCCGTGATCTACGCCTCGCTGGGCTCGATCTTGGGCAAGGCGGGCGCCGGCTTCCTGGTGCGCTGGACGCCGGTGGCGGGCAACACCGTGCGGGCCGCCGTCGCCTTCGGCGTCACCGAGGCGCTCGGCAAGCTCGTGCTGGACCGCCTGGAAGCGGGCGAAGGGCTGAGCTGAAGGACGGGCGGACGCGCCGGAGCGCGCCCGCCCGCAGAGCCTTCCCGTGCGACGCTTCCCTAGCCCCGGAGCTGGTCTCCGACCGGAAGCCTCCTGACCCGTTGTCCGACGGCCGCGTAGATCCCGTTCACGAGCGCGGGAGCGACCGGCGGCACACCGGGCTCGCCGGCGCCACCCAGCGCGTGCTCGTTCTCGAAGATCGCCACCTGCACGTCCGGCGCGTCCGTGATGCGGCACACCTCGTAGCTGTCGAAGTTGTCCTCGACGACGGCGCCGTCGCGGACGGTGAGCTCGCTGCGCAGCGCGATCGACAGCCCGAAGATCACCGCCCCCTCCATCTGGGCGCGGACCCGGTCCGGCGCCACCGCCAGACCGCAGTCGATCGCCATCCAGGCGCGCGGCACGTGCACGTCTCCGCTCTCGTCGACGTGGACCTCGAGGGCCGCGGCGTTGAAGCTGCCGAAGCTGCGCCACGCCGCCACGCCGATCCCCGTCCGGTCCGGCAGCTGGCGCCCGTACTCGGACATCTGCACGACGCGCTCGAAGACGGCCTGGAGCCGTTCGGCGTCGACCGGCTTCGGCTCGGGACGGTTCGCCTCCTGGAGCTGCGCCGCGGAGAGCGGGGAGCCGAAGAGCTCGGCCCACACGTCGGTCGGCCGTCGCCCCGTCGCTTCGGCGATCTCGTCGACCATCGAGCCGACCGCGAAGGCGTGCTGGATGCTCGTCACCGAGCGGAGCCACCCGACGCGCACGTGCGCCGGGGCGTCGCCCGAGCGGATGCGGAGGTTCGGCACGGCAAGCGGCTGCTGCATGACGAGGCCGACCTCGAAGGACGTCGCCGCGGGGGTCGGGTTTCCGGTGGCCGTCTCCATCAGCGACGGATAGGCGGCGCGGTGGTCCCACGCGACGATCCGGCCGTTCGCGTCGAGACCGACCTCCACACGCTGCGCGGAGATCGCGTGATAGAAGCCGTGGCGGACATCGTCCTCGCGCGTCCAGACCATCTTGACCGGTCGCTGCGCATGCTGCGCGAGCACCGCGGCCTCGACGGCGAAGTCGGGCTTCGACTTCCGGCCGAAGGCGCCGCCCAGGAGCGTCGCCTCCACGTAGATGTCGGTCGGCTCGACGCCGACGTACGGCGCCACGGTGTTCTGGACCGCCTGAGGATCCTGACAGCACGTCC
>CALJLC010000557.1 GCA_937982605.1 uncultured Gemmatimonadales bacterium
CCGCTACAACGCCGTGCACATCGGCGTGGCGGTCGCCATCGCCGACGGGCTGATCACCCCGGTCGTCCGCAACGCGCACTTGAAGGGCATCGTGCAGATCGGTGCCGAGGTGAAGGAGCTGGCGGGCCGCGCGCGGGAGAAGAAGCTCATGCCCGACGAGTACACGGGCGCCACCTTCTCCGTCTCGAACCTGGGGATGTTCGGCATCCACGAGTTCACGGCGATCATCAACCCGCCCGAGGCCGGGATCCTGGCCGTGGGCGGCATCGAGGAGACCCCGGTCGTCGTCGACGGAGAGATCACGGTGCGGCCGCGGATGCGCATCACCATGAGCTGCGACCACCGGGTCATCGACGGCGCGCAGGGCTCGCGCTTCCTGCAGACGCTCAAGGGGATGCTCGAGGAGCCGACGGCGATCGTCCTGTAGGGAGCGCGGCCCGTCACGCGGCGGATACGCCGATCGACGTAGAGAAGGACCGCCGCCGGCGGGGTGATCCTGTACGACGCAGGTCACCCCGTTCCGGAGGTCATGCGATGAACTCGCTCGATCGAATTTCCGTCCCCGCGCTGCTGACCGCGGCGCTCCTCGCCCCCGCGACGCTTCTCACCCCCGCCGCGCTCACCGGTCAGGCCGAGGCGCCCGCCACCGGCTTCGCGCTGTCCGCCAGCCTCTCACCCGGCGTCGTCCACGAGCTCGCCAACACGGTGGCCGGCGGACCCGCATTCACCCTCGGTCATCGCGGCGAACGCCTGTCGATCGGCCTCGGCCTCGGCTTCACACGCCTCACCGCGACCGACCGGGACAGCTCCGGCGGCTTCACCAGCGAAGGCACCCAGACGGCGACCGCGTGGAGCGTCGGCCCGGACGTTCTCGTGCGCGTCTGGCAGTCCGCCGACGGCGCCACCCTCGGCCACCTCGCGCTGGGCGGCAGCATCGGGAGGTTCTCGGCCAAGGACGAGAACCGCTTCAGCGGACCGCCGCCGAGCTCGTCGGAGTCCTCGGTGTCGGGTACGGTCTACGGGCTGAGGGCCGGCCTCGCCGGGGAGCGCTTTCTCGGCCGGAACCTGTCGCTGGGCGTCGAGGGCGGCCTCCGCACGACCTTCACCGGCGACCTCGAGGAGGAGGGCTCGACGCAGACGTTCGGGCTCGGGGTGAGCGGGGCGTACGCCTCGCTTCGCCTCTCCGTGGTGCTCGGGTCCTGACTTCGGTGCCCCGGGGGGCGTCGTTCCGTCCGGGACGGCTCCCCCGGGGCGCTCGTCGCCACGCCGGGTCGGCGGTGCCCGGGAGCGACTCCCGCTCCGAGTCGGCCGCCAGCTCCCGCCCGTCGGCGTGCTTGGCGACGGCCACCAGCCCGGTCGTGAGCGCGCCGCCGAACGCCGCGAAGATGGCCGAGAAGTTGGCGATCCCGCTGAGCTGCGCCACGAAGGTGCCCCATCCGCCCATCGCCAGGACGATCGCGCCGGGGATCACGCCGGCGACGGCGGTGCCCAGGAGGCCGAGCCGCCAGAGAGGGAGGTCGCGGAGCGCCCGGTCGTGCGCCGTGATCGCCAGCGCCGTCGCGAACGTCATCGTCACCATCGATCCCGCGGCGAAGAAGCCGATCCCGGCGCTCCAGGCGCTCTGGCCGATGAAGCGCCAGAAGACCGGATCCGCCGGGAAACCGGCGCGGACGAGGCTGACGACCACGATCAGAACCGCCCCACCCACCCCGGCCGCCAGCCCCCCGAAGAAGCCGAGACCGAAGATGCCACGGACCTTCCGTCCGAAGGTCCGAAGCCACCTCGGGAGACGCGCTAGCCGTTCCCCCGGCTCCACGGGGGCACGACCTGGTTCGTGCGGGCGTAGGCGATGAGCTGGCCGAGGTGCTCGTGCATGTCGTTCATGGCGGTGGCCACGCTGGCGTGCACGGGCATCGGCGTGCCGAAGTACTCTCCGGCGGACATGCGCTTCTCCTCGGACATCCCCTCCACGACCTCGATCAGGAAGTCGAAGGAGACGTCGAGCTCCGCGATCATCGCGGCCTTGGAGAGGCCGGCGGCGCGTTCCAGCTCGGCGCCGAAGCCCGCGGCCGAGCTGGGCGGTGCGTCGTAGCCCCATCCCGTAGGAAAGAGGTGGGCTTCGGCGACCGCCAGGCCGAGCACCTCGCGTACGGAGCGGACGCCCTCCATCGGGCGCCAGTCGTACTGCGACTCGTCGAAGGCCTCGGCGAGCGCGCGGAACTTGGAGTGCATCGTCCGGATGTCCTCGACCTGGACGTCCTGCCACGTCGGCGTCTGGCCGAGCACCGGCAGCGCGCTCCCCACCAGAAGGGCGATCAGCGCCCAGATCGTACGAGCCTTTCCGCTCATCCTCTTCCTCCCGTCACGGTTCGTTCGGGTGTGGGGGTCGACGCTCCGTCACGCCGCCCTCCACGCCCCGGAATGTACGGGGCAGGCACCGGCCGATGACAGCCGCGGCGCGGGCCGCGGCTCGCGCGCCGGGCGCGCCGGGCCCTAGCTTCCCGCCCGACCATGTGCACAGCTCGTCGCAGCCCCCGCCCCACCGCCCGTCGACCCACCCGGCGGGCACTCCGCCGTTGCACCCGCGTGGCGCGGGGAGGTCCGCTGGGGCGGATCGGCGTGCTCTGCGTGTCGACGGCGTGCGTCGTCGGCACGGCGGGGTGCGACCTCGGGGCGCCCGAAGCCGACGCGGTCCTGATCGGCGGCGACGTGGTGACGCTCGGACCCGAGGGCGTCGTCGAGGGGATCGCGATCTCGGGCGACCGCGTCCTCGCCGTCGGCACGGAGGCCGAGATCCGCCGCTTCGTCGGACGGTTCACGGAGGTCGTGGAGCTGGACGGCCGCTCCGTGCTGCCCGGGCTCACCGACAACCACCTCCATTCGATCGGGGGAGGGCCCGGCGTCGACCTCTCCCGAGCCCGCTCCCTCGACGACGTCCTCGGCGCGATCGCCGAGCGCGCCGCCGCCACGCCCGCCGGAGGGGTCGTCGTCACGAACAGCGACTGGCACGAGGGCCAGCTCGCCGAACAGCGGCTCCCCTACCGCGACGATCTCGACCGGGCGGCGCCGGAGCGCGCGGTCGTCGTCGTCCGGGGCGGCCACGAGTACGTCCTGAACAGCGCCGCGCTGGCGCGCTGGGGCATCGACCGCACGACCCCGCCCGTGCCCGGCGGCCGTGTCGGCCGGTACGCCGACGGCCGGCTCAACGGAGAGCTCGTCGACCGGGCCAAGGACCTCGTCACCCTTCCACCCACTCCGGACCCGGACCCGGCGGAGGCCCGGGAAGCGCTGGTCGAGCAGTACCGGACGCTCGCGAGCCGGGGGCTGACCAGCGTCCGCCATCCCGGCGGGTCACCGGCACAGCTCGCGCGCCTCGAGTCGCTCGAGGCCGAGAACCGCCTGCCGATCCGGGTGGAGTTCCTGCTGCGCGCGCCCCGCTCCGGTGGCGCGGAGGCGCTCACCGAGGCGATGGCCACCTGGCCACCCGCCCCGATCGACGAGGAGCTCGATTCCGACCGGATGGTGCGCCTGGTCGGGGTGAAGCTCGGCGTCGACGGCGGCTTCGAGGGCGGCCTCATGCGCGACGCCTACGAGGAGCCGTGGGGCGAGGGGGGGCGCTACTTCGGGCTCCAGACCGTCGAGCGGGAGGACTTCTTCGCGACCGTGCGGACGCTCCAGGACGCCGGGTGGCGGGTTTCGACGCACGCCGTGGGCGACGCGGCGATCGACCTGGTGCTGGACGCGTACGAGCGGGCCCACGAGGCCGCGCCGATCGACGACCGCCGCTGGGTGATCGAGCACGGCTTCATGCCCCGGGAGGACCACTTCCCGCGGATGAGGGCGCTCGGCCTGCACGTCTCGGCCCAGAACCACCTCTACCTGGCCGCGCCGAGCCTGGTGGCGTACTGGGGGCCGGAGCGCGCCGCGTGGACGACGCCGGTGCG
>CALJLC010000558.1 GCA_937982605.1 uncultured Gemmatimonadales bacterium
CGCGCGAGTACTTCGGACCCAAGGTCTACCGCGCCACGATCCCGCGGAACGTCCGGCTCGCCGAGGCTCCGAGCTTCGGCCAGCCCATTGTGCTCTACGACGTGCTCTCCGCGGGCGCACAGGCGTATCTCTCTCTGGCACATGAAGTTATCGACCGACGCGCCCGCGCGGCGGCGTCGGTGGCCGCGTGGGCGGCCTCATGACCCGAGACCGGCTCGGAAAGGGCCTGGGCGCGCTCCTCGGGGAATACCTGGAGCCGGAGGTCGCGAGCACCGAGATCCGCACTCTCCCGCTCGGCTCGATCGTTCCGAACCCGATGCAGCCCCGGCGGGTCTTCACCGACGCCGAGCTCTCCGACCTGGCCGCCTCGATCCGCGAGAACGGCCTTCTCCAGCCGCTCGTCGTGCGTCCGGCCCCCGGGTCGAAGGACCGCTTCGAGCTCGTGGCGGGCGAGCGCCGCTTCCGCGCGCTCAAGATGCTCGAGTGGACGGACGCGCCGGTGGTCGTGCGCGAGGCCGACGACGAGACCCTGCTCGTGCTGGCGCTGGTGGAGAACCTGCAGCGCGAGGCCCTCAATCCGATGGAGGAGGCCGAAGGATACCAGGCGCTGAGCGAGCGCTTCGGGATGAAGACCGCGGAGGTGGCGCGCTCGGTCGGGAAGGACCGGTCCACGGTCGCCAACCTGATCCGCCTGCTCGGGCTCCCGCCTTCGCTGCGCAAGCTCGTCGAGGAGGGCTCACTCACCCAGGGTCACGCCCGCGCGCTCCTGGCGGTCGACGATCCGGTCCAGGCGGCGGAGCTCGGCCGGCGCGCCGCGAAGGAAGGCTGGTCCGTGCGCGAGGTCGAGCGGCGCGTGGCCACGCCCGCCAGGAAGCGGAAGTCGCCGAAGGCCCGGGACCCCGTCGTGCAGGCGCTCGAGACCGCGCTCCAGGACCACTTCGGCACCCGGGTCGAGATCCGGAGCTCCCGGGGCGGGAAGGGGTCGATCGAGATCCGCTACCACGGGGGCGAGGACTTCGAGCGGGTCTTCGAGCTCCTGACCGGCCGGCCGGCGTCGGAGGTCGTCGAGTGAGCGAAGCTCCCGACACCCGGCAGCTCACGGTCATGGTCGTGCCCGACGGGGGGAGGGACACCCGCACGCTCACGATCTCCTACCGCGCGCTTCGCGCGTTAGCTGCGACACTCTCGATGGTCGCGGTCGCGCTCACCGTGATGGCGGGCTCGTGGTGGTACCTGGCGGCGCGCGCGTCGAGGGCGTCCGAGCTCGAGCGCGAGGTCGAGATCATGACCCGCGACCGGGCCCGGGTGCAGGCGCTCGTGCAGCGGCTGGAGACGATCGAGACCCAGTACGGCGCGCTGCGCAACCTCTTCGGGACCGCACAGACGGAGCAGCCGTCGGGCGTCTGGCTGCCCCCCGTGTCGGCACCGCGCGGCAGCGGGACCCGCCCGGAGCTCGGCGAGACGCCGCCCACCGTGTGGCCGCTCACGGAGCGGGGGTTCGTCACCCAGGAGCTGCAGCACGGAGCGGGCGGCGCCACCGACCACCCCGGCCTCGACATCGCGGTGGCGTCCGGCACGTACATCCGCGCCGCCGGCGGCGGCTCGGTCGTGGACGTGGGCGACGATGTCGTGTACGGCCGCTTCGTGGTGATCGATCACGGTGGCGGATATGCTACCCTGTACGGCCACGCATCGGAGACCTTCGTGACGCTCGGGCAGAACGTGCGCGAGCGTCAGGTGGTCGCCCTCAGCGGATCGACCGGCCGGTCCACCGGCCCGCACCTCCACTTCGAGGTGCTCGTGGAAGGCGATCCGGTCGACCCGCTGACGGTCGTGACCCCTCCGGGTTGAGGGCACGCTCTTTGCGGGTGTGGTCAGGCACCCGACCGACTAGATTGACGCGCACGGACACAAACGAGATCGAGGCGACACGCATGGCCAGGGAGAGCTCCCCCACCGGACCCGAGACGGTCATTTCCATCATCGCGCCGGGCATGACCATCGTCGGCGACTGCGAGACCGACGGCACGGTCCGCGTCGAGGGCTCCGTCGAGGGCTCGATCAGCGCCGGCAAGGCGGTCGTCATCGGCAAGGGCGGCGTCGTGACGGGCGACGTGAAGACCCAGGACGCGGTCATCTCCGGGCGGGTGTCGGGCACCCTGGTCGCGGCCTCGCGTCTCGAGCTCCAGGCCACCTGCCAGATCGACGGCGAGGTCTTCACCCGCCGGATGCAGCTCGAGGAAGGAGCGGTCCTGAACGGAAAGGTGCACATGGGTCAGGACCTTCCGCAGGCCCGCACGCGCGGCACGTCGGCTTCCGGGGCCACCGGGCAGCCGGCCGGCTCGGGGCGGCCCGAACCCGCCGGAGCCGCCAGCGGCGACTGACCCGGGGCCGCATCGGACGATGCGCTCCACGGCGTTTCCCACGGTTCTCCACACCCTTCTCCACACGCCGCGGGCGCGCGCCGCATGAAACTGGAATCTCTCCTCCAGTACGTCGACGACTATCTCCGCGTCGACGGACATCCGGACTCCCCGACCGCGCTCAACGGCCTCCAGGTCGCCGGGCCGCCCGACGTCACCCGGCTCGCCACGGCCGTCGACGCCTCGCTGGCCACGATCGAAGGCGCGGCCGATGCCGGCGCGCAGCTCCTGATGGTGCACCACGGCCTCTTCTGGAGCGGCCTGCGTCCCGTGGTGGGCCGCCGGTACCGCCGCCTCAAGTCGTTGTTCGACCACGACATGGCGCTCTATGCCTGCCACCTTCCGCTGGACGGGCACGCCGAGATCGGCAACTGCATCCTCCTGGCGCGGGCCCTCGGCCTCGAGCCCGCCGGGCGCCTCGGTGCCTACCAGGGCGTCGACCTCGGGTGGTGGGGAACGCTCCCCGAGCCGATCGACGCGACGGCGCTCGTGGCGCGCGTCTCCGAGGCCGTCGGGGGTGAGGTTCGTCACCTGCCGGGAGGGCCGGCGCGGGTGGAGCGCGTGGGGGTCCTCACGGGCGGTGGCGGCTCCTTCGTCCGGGAGGCGGCCGAGCTCGGCCTCGACGCCTTCGTGACCGGCGAAGGCGCGCACCATACCTTCTTCGACGCGGAAGAATTTGGAATCCATGTTCTTTTCGCTGGTCACTACGCGACCGAGACCTTCGGGATCCGCGCGCTCGGAGAGCACCTGGCGGAGCGTTTCGGG
>CALJLC010000559.1 GCA_937982605.1 uncultured Gemmatimonadales bacterium
CGGGCCTCGTCGGCCACCTGGCGCGAGAGGTTCAGGCGCTTGTCGTACATCGTGAGCAGGACGCCCTCGACGTCGAGCGTCGGGTTCAGCCCGCGCTGCACGAGCCGCACCGTGTTGAGGAGCTGGCTCAGCCCTTCCAGGGCGTAGAACTCGCACTGGATCGGGATGAGCACGGAGTCGGCGGCCGTCAGCGTGTTGACGGTGAGCAGCCCGAGCGAGGGCGGGCAGTCGACGAGGATGTAGTCGTACCGGTCCCGCACCGGCTCGAGCGCCTGTCGCAGGATCGTCTCGCGGGAGAAGGCCGAGACGAGCTCGATCTCGGCGCCGACCAGGTCGCGCGTCGAGGAGATGACGTCCAGATAGGGGAAGTGAACGTGCTCGACCACCGCGTCGGCCATCTCGTTCTGGCCGATCAGCACATTATATATGGTGGGTCTCGAGGACCGGTCCTCCACCCCGAGGCCGCTCGTGGCGTTGCCCTGCGGATCGATGTCCAGGACGAGCGTCCGCTTCTCCGCGACCGCGAGCGAGGCACCGAGGTTGATCGCCGTCGTCGTCTTCCCGACGCCGCCCTTCTGGTTCGCGATCGCGATGACGTGGGACATTCCGGTCCTTTCTGCAGGGGTGGGCGGCCAATATACGGCCCCCGGCGGGCGACGGGAACGGAAAAGGCTTGACCCCCCCGAAGGCGCTGCAGAGCTTAGCGCAAGAGCCGGGCCCGGAGGGCCCGGGATTCCCGCGATCCTGGGCGATTTCGCGTCGCGGGGCACGGAAGGAAGAGGAGCGCCGTTCGGCGCCGGGGGATAGAGGAAGCATGAGCGTGAAGCGGTGGCACAGGAGCGGCTGGTGGGGGATGATCCTCGTCCTGGCCGCATGCGGGGGCACCGACGGGGGCACGGATGTCGTCGAGCCGCCCGAGGTCCAGCCCTTCGTCGGATTCTGGGAGGCCGAAGAGCTCACGATCACCCTCGACGCCGACACGACCGTGGTCTTCGACCTCTTCGACTACAACGGCCGCTTCACCTTCCGCGTCGAGCCGAGCGGCACCTATACGGCGTCGCTGAGCTTCGAGCCGGACAGCACGAACTTCTTCGCCAGCTCCGAGGTCGGCAGGATCGCGGTGTCGGGCGGCTTCCTCACGCTGCGACCCACTGGCGGGGCGCCCGCCACGTCGGAGTACACCTTCCTGGCCGAGGACCGGCTCCGCATCGAAGGACCGACGGAGTTCGACTTCAACTTCGATCAGGAAGGCGATCCGGCGCGGCTTCGGGCGGTGCTGCAGCGACAGTAGCGCCGATTCTGTTTCACGTGAAACGGTCGAGCCGCTGTTTCACGTGAAACGGTCGCCGCGCCCGCCCGCGCGCGGGCCGGCCGCCCGCGATCAACGGTCGGCGGCGACGTCCCCGCCCCCGCCCCGCCGGCGGCGGACCTCGAGCATCAGGTTCTGCAGATCCGCCGGCGAGACCCCCGGAATTCGCCCCGCCTGAGCGAGCGTCCCCGGGCGAACCCGCGCCAGCTTCTCGCGGGCCTCGAACGACAGCGTCACGAACTCCCCGTACGGCAGGTCGTCGGCAAGGGAGAAGTCGGCCTGCTGACGGAGCCGCTCGGCCCGCTCGCGCTCCCGCGCCACGTACCCCGCGTACTTCAGCTCCACCTCCATCGTCGCCACCGCCGGGTCCGCCGGATCCGGCGCCGTCTCGCCACCCGCGATCTCGAGCAGCGCCCGTGCCGACACGTTGGGGCGCCGAAGGAGCTCCGCGGCGCGCACCGGCTGGCTCAGGGTGTCCGAACCCGCTCGGGAGAGCATCGCTTCCGCGTCGTTCGGCGCGATCGACGTGCCCTCGAACCAGGCCAGCGTGCGCGCCTCGTCCGCGAGTCTCCGCTCCAGCGCCTCCTCCTGGCCCTCCGTGAGGAGGCCGCGCGAGCGCGCCAGCGGTCCGAGTCTCCGGTGCGCGTTGTCCTGCCGCAGCAGGAGCCGGAACTCCGCGCGTGACGTGAAGAGCCGATACGGCTCGTCGACCCCTCGCGTCACGAGGTCGTCGATCAGCACGCCGATGTACGCCTGGTCCCGCTCCAGAACGAGCGCCTCCTCCCCGCGCGCGCGCAGGGCCGCGTTCATCCCGGCGACGATCCCCTGCCCGGCGGCCTCCTCGTACCCGGTCGTCCCGTTGATCTGCCCGGCGAAGTACAGTCCGTCGACGGAGCGGACCTCGAGCGTGTGCCGGAGCTGGTGCGGAGGGAAGTAGTCGTACTCGATGGCGTAGCCGACTTTCGTCATCACCACCTCCTCCAGCCCCGGGATGGTGCGGAGGAAGGAGAGCTGGGCGTCGGCCGGGAGCGACGTCGAAAGGCCGTTGACGTACAGCTCCGTCGTCTGGAGCCCCTCCGGTTCCAGGAAGACCTGGTGCCGGGGGGCGTCGGGGAACCGCACGATCTTGTCCTCGATCGACGGGCAGTACCGAGGACCCCTCCCCGCGATCTCGCCCCCGTACAGAGCGCTCCGATGGAGGTTCTCCCGCACCACCGACTTCAGCCCCTCCCCGGCGTACGTGATCCAGCACGGCCGCTGCTCCGGCACCGCCTCTTGCGCATAGACTGCGAACCGGTACGGCTCCGGGTCTCCGTCCTGCCGCTCGGTCCGGCCGAAGTCGACCGTGCGGCCGTCGACCCGGGGCGGCGTGCCCGTCTTGAAGCGCGCCACCTCGAGACCGAGCGCCTCCAGGGACTCGGCCAGCGCCACCGATGGTGCTTCGCCCGCCCGACCCGCCTCCACCCCCGCCTCACCACCGACGTGGATCCGGCCCCGGAGGAAGGTCCCGGTCGTCACCACGACGCACCGGGCCTCGAAGTCGAGCCCTCCCCGCGTCCGCACCCCGACGACCCGACGCCGACGCCCGGCCGGGGGCGTTCCGTCGGCCCCCCCGGCGGCGGCGCTCCCCCGCGGTGACCCGTCGAGGACCACGTCCTCGACCATCTCCTGGAACAGGTCGAGCATCGGCAGCTCGTCGAGGATGCGACGGACCGCGATCGGGTACATCGCGCGGTCGCACTGGGCCCGGGGCCCCCACACCGCCGGTCCCTTCGAGCGGTTCAGCATGCGGAACTGGATCCGGGAGGCGTCGGTCGCCCGGCCCATCACACCCCCGAGCGCGTCGACCTCTCGCGCCACGATGCCCTTGGCCACGCCCCCGATCGCCGGATTGCAGCTCATCTGCCCGATGCGGCTCAGGTCGGGTGTGAGGAGCAACGTGCGGACCCCCGCCCGGGCGGCCGCGGCCGCGGCCTCGGTGCCGGCGTGGCCGCCCCCGACGACGATGACGTCGTACGCGCGTCGCATCGACCCCCCTACCGGACGATGCGGAAGCCGCTGGCGTCGGCCGGCAGCGAGCAGGGCAGCGTCTCGATGGCGTCCACCTGCGACATCGGCGGTCCGTGCCGCAGCGCCCGCTCGAGGCGCTCCAGGGCGTCCGCCGGACCCCTGGCCATGACCTCGACCGAGCCGTCCGGCAGGTTCCGCACGGTCCCGCTCACGCCGAGCCGTTCCGCCTCCCGGTGCGTCCACCACCGGTACCCGACCCCCTGGACCCGACCGAGCACGCGCAGGCCCACGCCGCCGACCCGTGTCTCCGCTCCGTCGATGCCCACCGCGAGCTACTTCGCGATGCAGAACTCCCGGAAGACGACGTCGAGCACGTCGTCCACGGACACCACGCCGAGCAGCTCCTCGAGCGCGGTCTCCGCCGAACGAAGATGGGTCGCCGCGACCTCCGCCGGGAGCCCGGACCGAAGTCCCGCTCCGAACGCCCCGATCTCGGTCCGCGCCGAGCGCAGCGCCCGGACGTGGCGCCGGCGCGTGAGAACGGGTACCTCGGCGTCCCCGCGCACCAGCCCCGAGAAGACGAGTCCGGGCAGGAGCGTCCGGAGCTCGTCCAGGCCCAGCCCCGTGCGTGTCGACGTACGCATCTTAGCCGCCACGCGGCCGCCGATCGGCACCACGGCGCCCGCGCCGCCGTCCTCGGCCCCCGACGATCCCGCACCCACCGCCTGCCGACCCGGCAGATCCGCCTTCGTCTCGACGACCACGACCGGGGCTTCCCCGTGCCCCTCCAGAAACGCCACATCCGCGGCCGCCGGCCCCTCGTCGGCGGGCACGCAGAGGAGCACGAGGTCCGCCCGCTCCACGTAGCGCCTCGCGACTTCGATCCCGAGGCGCTCCACGCGCTCCGCGTCGGCGCGGAGCCCCGCGGTGTCGACGAGGCGGAACGGAAAGCCGCCGAGCTGGACCACGGCCTCGAGCGCGTCGCGGGTCGTACCCGGGATCTCGGTCACGATCGCCCGCTCCTCCCCCAGCAGCGCGTTGTACAGCGACGACTTCCCGGCATTCGGACGTCCGGCGAAGACCGTGAGCGCCCCCTCCCGCAGGAGCTCCCCTTCCGGAGCGGTGGCGAGCATCGCGTCCAGCTCCGCGCACAGCTCCTCCGCCTCCCGGATCACGCGTTCGAGCGGCACCGGCGCGTCGTCCTCCTCGGGGAAGTCGACGTGGTGCGCCAGCAGCGCCTCCACCCGCACGAGGCGCTCCCGCAGCGCCGACACCCGATCCGACAGGCCCCGGTCCAGCTGCCGCACGGCCGCGCGGTGGAGCGCCCGGCTCCGGCCCTCGACCAGGTCCGCCACGGCCTCCGCCTGGACCAGGTCGAGCTTGCCCCGCAGATACGCGCGGCGCGTGAACTCCCCGGGCTCCGCCACCCGGCATCCGGCGGAGACGCACGCGTCGAGCACCAGCCGCGGCACGAGCCATCCCCCGTGACACGAGAGCTCGACCATGTCCTCCCCGGTGCAGCTCCGCGGCCCGCGGAACACCGTCGCCAGCGCGCGGTCGATCACCTCGTGGTCGTGAGGATCCCGAAGCGCCAGGAGCGTCGCTCGGCGCTCCTCCGGCAGCTCCGCGGCCGTGAGGGAGCGGAGGACCCCGTGCGCGTCGGGCCCGGAGATCCGGACCAGGGAGACCGCGCCGACGCCGGGCGGCGTGGCGAGCGCGACGATCGTGTCGACGTCCATCGGTGTGCCCTCCGACCCGGCTCACTCCCGCGCACGCTCCGGCGCGCGGTCGGGCCCGGAATCCGCCCCGGGCCCGCGCAGTCTATTCGCGCCGCTTGAGCGTGAGCGGCGGGCCCTGTCTCATCTTCGCGCGCTCCCGCGCGATCCAGACCTGCTGCGGCAGCGTCGCGATGTTCGCCGTCGCGTAGTAGAGGTTCAGCCCGCTCGCGAGGTTCATGAAGATGAAGAGCATCATCGGCGGCATGATGTACATCATCATCTTCATCTGCGGGTTCTCCTGGTCGAGCGACCGCAGGCTCACCCACTGCATGAGGAACATCGACAACGCCAGGATGATCGGCAGGATGTAGAGCGGGTCCTTCGCCGACAGGTCGGGGAGCCACAGGAAGGGCACGCCGCGCAGCTCGATCGTGTTCTGGAAGACGAAGAAGAGCGCGATGAGCACGGGCCACGGCAGCAGCATCGGCAGACACCCGGCGAGGGGGTTGAAGCCGTGCTCCTTGTAGAGCCGCATCATCTCCTTCTGCAGCTTCTCCGGATTGTCCTTGTGCTTGTCCTGGATCTCCTTCACCAGCGGCTGCACGGCCATGTTCCGGAGCTGCGCCTTCATCGCCTTGTGGTTCAGCGGGAAGAGCACCACCCGCATCATCACGCCGAAGACGATCAGCACCCACCCGTAGCCCCAGTTCAGGTTGGTGTGCAGGAAGACCAGGATGGCCATGATGATCGAGACAAACGGCCGGATGATCGGGCGGAAGAATCGCCTACCGAAAGGATTGACCGCCGCCATGCCCTGTCCGAGCGAGCTCAGGCGCGTGTACTCCTGCGGCCCCATGAAGAGGCGATAGTCGAACGGCGCCCCACCGGACACGGTCTGCGCCGTGGCCACCCGCACCCGCTCGGGTAGCGGGCTGTCCCGGACGAGCAGCCCGCCCAGGAGCCGGTCCACGGCAACGTCCTCGTCGCTCGAGCCGGCCAGGAGCGCCATCACGAAGAACTTGCTGCGGAAGGCGGCCCAGACGAGCGGACCGTTGACCACCGTCGGCTCCGCCTTCTCGAGCGTCGTCGACCGGATCCCGTCCGTCTGGTGGTTGTGCACGTACGCCATCTGGCGCGCTTCGAGCGCCGAGTCGGCCTCGGCGTACGCCAGTCCCGCGCCGAGGTCGGTGAGCAGCAGCGCCCGGTCGACGCCGTCCACTCGCCCCTGCACGCCCACCTGATAACGGTCCGCTTCGAAGGTGTACGCGATCTCGTACCGGAGCGCGCCCGACGGAGCCTCGTAGATGAAGCGGAGCGTCTCCGCGGCCGCACCCTCGCCGAGCCGCAGCCCGCCCTCGGGCTCCACGCGGAAGCGTGCCTGCCCCAGGTCGAGCGTGTCCGAGCCGACCACGAGCTTCTGGCCGAGGTAGCCGCCGGCGCCCTCGGGAACCAGCTCGACCACGCCGCCGTGGTTGAGCGCCTGGAACCGGGTGAGCTCGGCGGAGGTCAGCCGGGCGCCGACCGAGGAGAAGGTGAAGCGGTACAGGGGTCCTTCCACCGTCACGCTCCGCTCGGTCGGCTGCGCCGGCGCGGGCGGCGTCACCCCCCCGCCGCGTCCCTCCGGCGCGGACACGTCGGGCCCCTCGACCGCCGGCGTCCCCTGCACGCTCCGGTCCGGGAGCCCCGAGACGATGTCCCCCGTGTCGGGCATCCCTTCCGTCGGCTGCCCCCCCTCGGCGCCGACGCTGTCCCCGAAGGCCTCCCCGCTCTCCGGCACGACCGGTGGGAAGAGGAAGTTCGTGCCGACCAGCAAGCACAGCATGAGGAGGACGGCGAGGGGAGCGCGG
>CALJLC010000560.1 GCA_937982605.1 uncultured Gemmatimonadales bacterium
CCAGGATCGTGGCGTTGAGGGCCGACATCGTCGAGAGCAGCCCCCCGAAGACGATCACGGCGACCCCGAACGCGGGCATGAAGCCCTCCGCCGCCCGCACGATGGCGGTCTCGCCGTACTCCCCGAGGAAACGCCACGACGGCTCTCCCCCGGGCGGCTGCACGGCCGCCAGCGAGACGAAGAGGATGAGCAGGTACATCACGACCGTGATGCCGAGCGAGATGAAGGTCGCCCTCGGGATGTTCTTTTCCGGCTCCTCGATCTCCTCGGCCACGGTGGCGATGAGGTCGTAGCCCTCGAAGGCGATGAAGGTCAGGCCCATCGCCACGATCACACCCCCCATTCCCTGCGGGAAGAAGGGGTTGAAGGCCGCGGCCGTCTGACCGTCCGGGGCGGCCCCGAGCGCCTTGAGCCCGTACGCGATGAAGACGCCGAGGATCACGAGCTTGGCCACGGTCAGGACGTTTTCCGCCTTCCCCGTGACCTCGGCTCCGCGCGCGTTGAGCCGGATGAAGACGGCTCCGATCACGAAGGTCACCAGCAGGCCCGCGGCGTGCTCGCCCACGAGCCCCAGGGCGGCGTCGGAGAACCCCGGTGTGTACTTGTGGAAGAACTCCCAGAAGTACCCGGCGAAGCCGAGCGCGTAGAGGCTGCACGCCACGGTATAGGCGAACCAGAGCATCCACCCCGCGGTGAAGCCGACCGCCCCGGGGAAGGCGCGCCGCACGAAGGCGTAGCCGCCCCCGGCCTCCGGGATGGCCGCCGCCAGCTCCGCGTACGCGAACGCGGTGAGGAGGGTGACCGCGCCGTTGAGCGCGAAGGCCAGGATGGACGCGGGCCCCGACTCGCCCGCCGCGATGCCGGTGAGCACGAAGATGCCCGCGCCGATCATCGCGCCGACACCGATCATCGTCGCGTCGAACAGGCCCAGGTCTCGGGCGAACGTGGGCTCGCCCGGGGAGCCGTTCGGGGGGGCGTTCACGGCTCGGACGATGACGGGGCCTTCGGGGACGGGCAACCCCGAGGAGGGGCCGTGTTCAGCCCCCGAAGTCCTCCAGCGCCTCGGTGAGCTGGGCGCGCTCGCGCTCGGAGAGCGAGCCGTCGGCGAAGTAGTTGGTCAGGATCCCGACGATCTGGTCCACCTGAGGCAGGCTGGCGATCTCGGGATTCGCCCGGATCCAGGCATGCAGGCCCTTCGCCTCGGTCTCCGAGACGTGGCCGTCCTCGACGATCGCTCGCGCGAACCCCATCATCTCGCGGAGCGCGTCGCTGCGCCGCATGACCGAGTCGTCCAGCACCATGCGACCGAAGTTGCCGACGCCGGCGTCGGATCACAAGGAGCCTCGCCACCTGCCGGGTAAACTCGTGTTCCCGTTGCGGCACAGCGCCTTGGGCGATGGCGTGATCCTTGCATCCGTGCAGGGAGATCGCACACCGTCACCGTGAGCTTCCTCCGGGTGGGAGGGAGCCGCGGGGACCACGATCCGGCCGGAACGCCGATGCACGAAATCCTGAAGACGCTCGACGAGCACTCCGGAGAGCTCATCCACGAGCTCACGGACGAAGTGGGCCTCACCGAATCCGAGGCGCGGGAGTTCCTCCGTCAGGCCGGACCCGCCGTGGTCGCGTCGTTCGTGTGGCGATCGTCCACGTTGGCGCCGGACCGGCTCGGGACGCTCGACTCCGCCCGCGAGGTCCTCTCCTTCATGAGCGGGGATCGGCTGGCCCAGCAGGTCGGGCTCTCGTCACGGCGCACCTGGGACGGTCTGCGCGCGCTCGTTCCCGCGGTGCTGCGCGCCACCTATCCCGAGTCGGGAGGCCGGCCGGCCGCCTGATCCGCGCGCCGCGGCCTCACCGGGGCTCGCCGGCGAGACTACTCTCGATGGAGCCCCACACGAGCGCCTGCAGACGACCGTGGTCGTCGAGCCCGGTGGCGGGGATCACCTGGGTGAAGTAGACGACGACGAGTCGCTCCACCGGGTCCACCCAGTAGGTCGAGTGGTACGCCCCGCCCCAACCGTACGCCCCGACGCTCGACGGGCGCCCGTACGCCCCGACGTCGGTGACCACCCGGAACCCGAGGCCGAAGCCCAGCCCCGGGCCCCCGCCCGACTCGGCGTAGAGCCCCCCGACGTGGTTGGCGGTCATCAGCCGCACCGCGCTCGGCGAGAGGATCCGGGTGTCGCCCAGCGCTCCCCCGTCGAGGAGCATCTGCAGGAAGCGCGCGTAGTCGCGGGCGGTGGAGACGAGCCCGGCCCCACCGGAGAAGCTCCGTCGCGGTCCCTCCACGTACTCGCCCTGCGCGTTCATCCCCGCGCCGTCGGGTGCGCGCGTGAGCCGCGGGGCGCTCCCGTCGACCCGCAGGCCGTAGACGGTCGCGAGCCGATCGGCCTTCTCACGGGGAAGGAAGAAGTGCGTGTCGCGCATGTCGAGCGGATCCAGAATGCGCTCGCTCAGGAATCGATCGAGCGGCTGCCCGGACGCCGCCTCGATGACGGCGCCGAGGATGTCGGTGGCATAGCCGTAGACGAACCGCTCGCCCGGGTGGGCCTGAAAGGGGAGGGACCCCATCCGGTCCACGGTCGCGCGGACCGGCTCGTCGCGGTGCGCGAAGTACCATCCGGTGATGCCGGCGTCCTGCCAGCGGTCGCCTCCGGGTCCGCTGCCGTAGCCGACGCCGGCCGTGTGCGTGAGGAGGTCGCGGAGCGTGACGGGTCGCCGAGCTTCGACCACCCCGTAGCCTCCGACCCCCTCCGGCACCGCCACCGTCGTGCGGGCGAAGGCGGGCAGGTACTTCGACACCGGATCCGTGATCAGGAGCGCGCCGTCCTCCTGCAGCATCATGATGCCCACCGAGACGAGCGCCTTCGTCTGCGAGGCGATGCGGAAGATGGCATCCGTCCGCATCGGCACCCGCCCCTCGACGTCCTGCCACCCCACGGCGCCGGTATGCGCCACCCGTCCGTCCCGGAGCACCATCACGACGGCGCCGGGCAGTCGTCCCTCGTCGACGTACTCCTCGAGGACTCCGGTGAGTCGGGCGAGGCGCTGCGCGGAGAGCCCGACGGACTCGGGGGTCGACGCCGGCAGCTCCTGGCCGACCAGCTGGCTGTCGTGCACCCCGAGCAGGGGAGCAGCCGGAAGCACGGGTACGACGAGGAGGGCGAGGGCGAGCAGGAGTCGACGCGGAGCGCGCCGGCGGGCAGGGGGCATGCGATCTCCTCGGTTCGGGGTTCGGCAATTGGAGCCTCCCCGTGGTCGGGCGCCAGAGCGCGCCTCCCTTGAGGCCGGAGCCCGGAGACGGCACTCTACGCGGCGCTACCCCGCCCACGGAACCGCCAGCCCATCGCGTCCCGCCATGTCCGACTCCGACACGCCGAACCCCCGTCCACCCGAAGGAGTGTCCCAGGGCGACCGACCGGGCGCGATCGACCGTCGTGAAGCGCTGCGCCTGGGCGTGGCCGGCCTCGGGGTGACCGGCCTGGGAGTCGCCGGCCTGGGCGGCGCCTCGGGCGTCGTCGGCGACGGAGGCGGAGCGGGTGCCGGGCGCGGTGCGCCGGGGGCGGATCAGGAGGCGCCCCGCCAGGAGCGCCCCCCACTCGGACCCGCCCCCGAGCGGCCCTTCGCCGCGGACCCGATCGACGTGGTGCGCATCGGCTTCGTGGGCGTCGGCCTCCAGGGGGGGTCGCACGTGCGCAACTTCCTGGCCATCGACGGCGTCGAGATCGTCGCGCTCGGTGACATCGACGCGCCGCGCGCCGAGGAGGTGGCCGGCTGGGTCGAGGACGCCGGACGTCGCCGGCCGCGGCTCTACACGCGCGGCGAGACCGACTTCGAGCGCATGTGCGCCGAGGAGGATCTGGACCTCGTCTTCACCGCGACGCCGTGGGAGTGGCACGTACCGGTGTGCCTGGCCGCGATGGAGCACGGCAAGCACGCCGCCACGGAGGTCCCGGCCGCGTATACCGTGGACGACTGCTGGGCGCTCGTCGAGGCGGCCGAGACGCATCGGAAGCACTGCGTCATGATGGAGAACTGCAACTACGACCGCCCCGAGCTGATGGTGCTCAACATGGCCAGGCAGGGCCTCTTCGGTGAGATCCTCCACGCCGAGTGCGGCTACCTGCACGACCTGCGGGCGATCAAGTTCGAGGACCGGAACGAGGGACTGTGGCGACGCGCGCACGCCCTCGTGCGCGACGGGAACTTCTATCCGACGCACGGCCTCGGCCCGGTGGCCAACGTGATGGACATCAACCGGGGTGATCAGCTCGACTACCTGGTGTCGATGAGCACCCCCTCGCGCGGGCTCTACGAGTGGGCCGAAGCGCACTACCCCGAGGGGCACCCCAAGCGGGCCGAGCGCTACATCCAGGGCGACGTCAACACGACGATGATCCGCACGGTGCGGGGCCGGACGATCTTCGTCAGCCACGACACCAACCTTCCGCGGCCCTACTCGCGGATCCACATGGTCCAGGGGACGCGGGGGCTCTTCCAGGGCTATCCGCACCGACTCCACGTGGAAGGCCTGAGCCCGGACCACCGATGGGAGGACTGGATGGACCGGCGCGACCAGTTCGACCATCCCCTCTGGCGCGCGCTCGAGGAGCGGTCGGCCGGCGCCGGCCACGGGGGAATGGACTTCATCGAGGACTACCAGCTCGTGAAGGCGCTCCGCGAGGGTCGGCCGACGGAGATGAACGTCTACGACGCGGCGATGCTCTCCGTCATTGCCCCGCTCACCGAGTGGTCGGTCGCGAACCGCTCGCGTCCGGTCGACGTCCCCGACTTCACGCGGGGGCGGTGGGCGCAATGGCCGCGGCTCGAGTTCCTCCTCGACTGAGGCGGCGCCCGACGGCCCGCGTGCGATGCGAGGCGACCCCGCGGTGACGGCCCCGAAGCTCGTCGACGCCTTCGAGGCGCGCTTCGGCGCGCCGCCCCCGTTCCTGTCCAGGGCGCCCGGGCGCGTCAACCTGGTCGGGGAGCACACCGACTACAACGGGCTGCCGGTCTTCCCGATGGCGCTGCACCGGGAGGTGCGGCTGGCGTTCCGGCCCCGGGACGACGGCATGGTGGTGCTGCACAACACCGACGACTTCTTCCCGTCGGTCGAGTTCGAGATCGAGCCCGCCATCCCGCCGTACGTCCGGGGCGCGTGGGGCAACTACGTGAAGGCGCCCGCGAGCCACCTCGCCCGACGCTTCGCGATCTGGCGGGGCTTCGAGGGGGTGGTCACGTCGGACCTCCCGCCCGCCGCAGGGCTTTCGTCCTCCTCGGCGCTGGTCAACGCGGTCGGCCTGGCGCTGGCGTGGGTCAACGAGGTGTCGCGGGAGGCGCGCTCCTTCGCCACGGAGATGGCCGACGCCGAGCGGTACGTCGGGACGCAGGGCGGAGGCATGGACCAGGCGATCTCGCTGGGCGCCCGCGACCGCTGCGCGGCGAGGATCTCCTTCGACCCGCTGCGGCTGCGCCACGTGACCGTTCCGGACGACTGGTGCGTCATCGTGGCCGACAGCGGCGTCCGGGCTGAGAAGTCGGGCGCCGCGCAGGCGGCGTACAACCGTCGGCGCGCCGAGTGCGAGGAGGCGCTCCGCATCGTGGCCGGTCACGCCGCCACCGCGGACGTGACGTCGAAGCTGACCACGTCGTGGGCACAGCTCGTGGAGGCCGTCGACGCCGAGACGCTCGTCTCCGTGGCCGAGGAGGCGCTGGAGCGGAACCTCTTCCGGCGCTTTCGGCACGTCGTGACCGAGGCGGCGCGCGTCGAGGAGGCGGTCGACCGGATGATCGCGGCCGATACGATCGGCTTCGGGGCCCTCATGGATCAGTCGCACGCCTCGCTGAGGGCGGACTTCCTGGTGAGCTCCGTCGAGCTCGACGAGCTGACCGCGGTCGCACGGGAGGGCGGGGCGGCGGGCGCCCGTCTCACCGGCGCGGGCTTTGGCGGCTGTGTCGTGGCGCTCGCCGACCGCTGGACGGTCGGGAGCGTCCTGGAGAGCCTCGTGGAGGGGTACTACGAGCGCCGGGACCTGGCGGACCGGATCGACGACCGGCTCTTCGTGGCGGTGCCGAGCCGGGGCGCCAGCGTGGGGCCGTTCCCGGAGTGACGCCGATCGGGTGGGCGGTCCGCCTGCGGAGCCGCCCCGTGCGGCGTCAGCGCAGCCCCACCCGCGGGAGGGTGCGCATCAGCCCGTACGCTGCGGCCGCGGAGGTGCCCAGGCACACGGCCGCCAGGGTGGCGCGACCGTAGAGGAGGTAGCCGGTCCCGAAGACCGCGCCGTACACCACGGCGCAGCCGAGGAACCAGGCCAGGAACGCCGCGGTCGGGCTGTCCTCCGACGGCTCGAGGCCGAGGCCCGCGCCGGCCCAGCCGCCGCCCATGGGGCGGATCAGGCGGTGGAAGGCGCGCAGCGTCTCCGGCTCGGCCGGCGGCGTGAGCAGCGTCACCGTCATCCATCCGACGGTGGTGATCAGCACGCCGACGACGAGCTGCAGGGAGGGGTCGATCGGCTCGAACCCGAGTCGCGCGTGCACGAACTGGAAGTAGACGGCCACGAGGAAGGAGAAGACCATCGCCGAGAGCTCGCTCCAGGCGTTGATGCGCCACCAGAACCAGCGCAGGAGGAAGACCAGGCCCGTGCCGGCCCCGATCTGCAGCAGGATCTGGAAGGCCTGCAGGGCATTCTCCAGCCAGAGCGATACCGCGCTGGCCACCACGATGAGTCCCACGGTGGCGATGCGCCCGACGCGTACGTACGCCCTCTCGTCCCTGTCCGGGGCCACGAAGCGTCGGTAGACGTCGTCGACGATGTACGACGCGCCCCAGTTGAGGTGCGTGGAGATCGTCGACATGTACGCCGCGGCGAGGGAGGCGACGACCAGC
>CALJLC010000561.1 GCA_937982605.1 uncultured Gemmatimonadales bacterium
GGTCGGGCTCCGATCGACGGCGAAGACGCGGCCCCGGTCGGAGTCCGACGCGGGCGCGCCGATCAGCAGACGATCGCCCGCGCGGCTCAGGGTCCGGCCGAAGGCGCGCACGCCGTCGTCGGCGGGAGGCTCGATGGTCGACGCGAGCCCCCAACCCTCGGTGCCGCGGGTGAAGCGGTAGACCACGCCCGTCCCGCCCACGGCGGGGGAGCCGATCAGCAGCTCGTCACCCGAGAGCGCGAGCGCCGCTCCATACTCCGAATGGTCTCCGGCCGGAGGCGGCTCGATGACCTGGTCGAGCTGCCAGGCGCCGTCGGCCGCGTTCCGCCGGTACGCGTACGCGACCCCCGTCCCGTCGCGCTTTCGCGGGGCGGCCACGACGAGGGTGTTGCCGTCGAGCGAGAGGGCTCGCCCGAAGTCGTCCTTCCGCGAGGAGTCGGGCGCGGTGAGGATCCCCCGCTCGGTCCACGATCCGTCCGCGGCGAGGCGGTACGCGTAGACCGCGCCGGGTCCGTACCAGTTGACGGGCTGGCCGATGAGCAGATCCCCGTCGTGCAGCGCGATGGCCCGGCCGAAGTTGGGCTCCTGGGCGGAGAGGGGCCCCGCGACGGCGAGGAGGAGCGCGGCGGCGCGCAGGAAGGAACGCTTCGGCATGGAGGACCTCGGGCTCGGATCGTAGTCGAGCCCGGAATCTACACGCCGGTTACGCCACTGCCCCGTCCGGAAGCATCCGCCGCTCGATCATGAGCGCCTCGAGCTTCATCGCCGGCATGGCGCGGCCGAAGAGGAAGCCCTGGGCCTCGCCGCAGCCGAGCTCGACGAGGCGCCGCCGCTGCGGCTCCGTCTCCACGCCCTCCGCCACCGCCTCGAGGTTCATCGCCTCGCACATCATGATCACCGCCTCGGTGATCGAGCGGGCCTCCGCGCGCACGGCCAGCCCGCTGATGAAGGAGCGGTCGATCTTCACGGCGTCGAGCGGCATCTGGTGTACGTGGCTCATCGACGAGTAGCCGGTGCCGAAGTCGTCGAGCGCGATCCGGAAGCCGGCCTCCGAGAGTCCGGTGAGCAGCTCGATCGCTTCGTGCGGGTTCCGGATGACGGCCGTCTCCGTGACCTCGAACTCGATCGATCCGCGGTCGATCCCGGAAGTCTCGGCCAGGACCTGGTCGACGAAGTCCCGGTGGAGCTGCTGCGGCGACACGTTCACCGAGATGCGCAGGCTCGTGCCGCCCATGCCGTGCCAGCGGCGGAGATCGGCGACGGCGGCCCGAAGGCACCACGCGCCGAGCTCGTTGACCAGACCGACCTCCTCCGCGATCGGGACGAACTCCGCCGGGGACACCGCTCCGAGCGTCTCGTCGCGCCAGCGCGACAGCGCCTCGACGCCCACGAGCGTCCCGCATTCGGGCTTGACCCGGGGCTGGTAGTGCAGCTCCAGCTCCTCCCGCTCGAGCGCCCGGCGGAGTCGGCTGGCCACGCCGAGCCGTCGCGACTGACGCTCGTGCATCGCCTCCTCCCAGAACCGGAACCGGTCGGAGGCGTCCCGCGCGGTCTGGAGCGCCGTCTGTCCGTGGCGGACGATCTCCTCGACCGTCGTGGCGTCGTCGGGAAAGAGGCTCACGCCGACGGTGGCGCCGAGCAGGATGTCCTCGTCCTCGACGCGGTACATCTCCTCCACGGCGCACACGAGCGACTCGGCGAGCGCCGCGGCCTCGTCGCGGGTGGCCACGACGTCGACGGCCACGAACTCCGTCTGCCCGAAGCGCGCGGCGGTGTAGGCGTCCGAGCTCCGCCGTCGCCTCCGATCGTGGCGGCGGGGCACGCTCAGCGTCGCGATGAGCCGGCGCGCGACCTCGCACAGGAGCTCGTCGCTGATGCGGTGGCCCATGGCACCCTCCACGGCGGCGAAGCCCTCGAGGGAGACCACGAACACGGCCACCATCAGCTCGTCGTGACCGGCCTGCTTGAGCTGCACGTCGAGCCGCTTGCGCAGGTACTGGCGATTGCCGAGACCGGTGACCGAGTCGTGCAGCGAGAGGTATTCGATCTGCCGGGACGAGTGCCATCGCTCGGAGACGTCCTGCACCGACGCCTCGACCCGGGCGCCGCCGTCCGGCGTCGACTGGTGCTGCCCGCGGAGGTGGAGGATGCGGTCCTGTCCTTCCCGGACCGGCACGCGCACGTCGGAGCGGAACGCTCCCTTCGGCGCCCGCGCGCGGTCGATGTCGTCGACGAAGCGGGAGCGGTCGTCGGGGTGGATGCGCCGGATGAGGTCGTCGAGGCGCACGACGTCGGAGGGCGGGAGCGCGAAGAGGCGCTCGAAGTCGCGCCCGCCTTCGACCACGCCGGTCTCGGGATCGAACGACCAGTTGCTGAAGCGCGCGAGCCGCTGCGCGCGTGCGAGTCTCACCTCGCTCTCCTCGAGGCGCCCGAGCATGTCCAGGAAGGCGCGGCCGAGGTCCCCGAGCTCGTCCTGGCGCGTCACCTCGAAGCGGGTGTCCAGGGACTCGAGGTCGACGCCCTCGACGACCCGCTTCATCTCGCGGATCGGACGCGCGAAGCTGTGCGCCAGCACGATCCCCGCCAGGATCGCGATCAGCGTGCCCACCAGGCTGGCCAGAAGGATGTTCTTGCGCGCCCGCGCGATCGCGCGCTGCTCCGGCTCGTACGTGGTGGACAGGCGAAGCTCCGCCTCGGGATGCCCCGGGGGCACGGCGTGGAGGGCGTCGCTCGCCAGCGCCGCTTCCCAGCCGAGGCTCACCCCCACCCCGAGGACCTCGGACCAGTGCGCCAGGACGCCCGCCCCCACGGCCTCGACCGCGACGAGGTGGCCGACGAGCTCGCCTCCGGTCACGAGCGGGATGGTGGCCGCCGCGTAGAGGACGTCGGAGTCGGTGAGCCACACCGGTGCGCCCGGGCGCGCCCGCTCGGCAGCCCGGCGGGCCATCTCCCGGTCCCCGGCCACTGCGGCGAACTCCCCGTCCGGGGTGCGGAAGGCGACGCCGACGGCGCCCTGGCGGTCCACGAGCCGCTCGGCGTAGTAGGTGAGCGTGGCCTCGTCCCCTGCCGCCAGATTCGCCCGGAACTCGGGGGTCAGGCTCACCGCCGCGTAACGCTCCGCCACCTGGTCGAGGTGATCGGTCAGGAGGCGGTCGGCGGCCGACGCCGCTCCCTCGAGGCGCTCGGAGGCGACGTTCAGGAGGTCGGTGCTGAGCGTGCGGTCCTGAATGACGAGGGCGGCCGCGGTCGAGGTGACCGCGAGGCCGCCCATGAGCAGCACGAGCTTGGCGAAGACGCTGAAGCGGAGGTTCGCGGGGCTCATTTCCCGATGAGATCCGGGTCGATCCAGATCGTCTCGATGCTCAGGTGGCCGGCCGATACCTCGACGATGCGTACGGGGCCGCTCACGCGGCGCGTCCAGATGGAGAGCCGGTACGTGCCGTCGGGCAGGGGCCAGATGTCGTACCACCCGTTCTCGTCGGTCACGCTCGAGGGGGCCGCGGCGGTCACGAGCAGGTCGAAGCTCTCTTCCGGGTGCAGGGAGCAGAAGAAGCGGGCCTCGCCGCGGTGATGGATCGCCACCGGCGCGGCGGAGTCCGACGGGCCGATCGGGACCTCCAGCCGTTCGCCGAGGTCCGCGGAGAAGAGCCGGTGGCTGAGGGCTCCGCCGTTGGTGAAGACGACGGAGTCTCCCTCGGCGAGGACCGTGAACTCGGGATCGAACCGGTCGGTCGTCGAACCGACCAGCACTCGCCGGGGTGCGCGGGCGTCGGCGGGCCCGGCCGACATCGGCTCGGCGGTGACGACGACCGGCCCGAGCGAGGTATCGGCGCCGGGCCGCAGGATGACGCGCACGTCGCCGCTGAGGCCGCCGGGCGGCGTGGGGCGGGTCGGCTCCTCGGAGATCACGGAAGGCTGGAGCGAGGCCGGCGCGGCGGCGACCGCCTCCGGCGTCGGAGCGAAGGCTTTCAGGTGGGTACACGAAGACGTCGCGACGGTGATCGTCACCGTCGCGAGCGCGAAAGCCCGCTGGCTCCCCGTCCGTGCCATGGGCGTCGACCGGGTGGTGGGGGTGGGTCTGGACTACGGCAGGACCGGACCTCCGGAGCAAGATCGCTGCCGGGATTCGGGTGATCGCCAACGGCGCCGTCTGGCCTGTCTCGCGGTGGTCCCGGGAGACAGGCCGGAC
>CALJLC010000562.1 GCA_937982605.1 uncultured Gemmatimonadales bacterium
ATGCCCGGCTGGCGCCGCTGGGCCGGGTGGGGCACGGGGATGGTCTTCCTCTACAGCTGCCTGCTCGGGGTCGGCCAGCTCGTCACCGGCCGACCCGGATCCGGCACGCTCCTCCTCCTCGTCGGCCTCGGTGCCGGCTTCGCCACCCTCCGCATCGCCACGGAGGTGACCGCCGAGCCGTCGTCGCTATGATTTCCGCATGACCCGTATCGTCCTCGTCGGAGCGGCCAGCCGTGAGTTCGGCCCCGCCACGCTCCGCGACATCTGGCTCAGCGAGCCACTCGCGTCGGAAGGCGCCGACGTCGTGCTCATGGACCTCGACGGCGAGGGCCTGGAGGCGACGCGCGACTACGCCGCGGCGCTGACCGAGCGCATGGGCCGCGGCCACCCGGTGCGGGTCACGACCGACCTCGACGACGCGCTCACGGGCGCCGACTTCGTCGTCATGGCGATCGAGCTGAATCGCTACTTCTACTGGGCGCAGGACTTCCATATCCCGCGCACCTTCGGATTCCGGCAGATCTACGGCGAGAACGGCGGGCCGGGCGGGCTCTTCCACGCGCTGCGCAACATGGGGCCCTCCGTGGAGATCGCCCGAGCCGTGGCGCGCGTGTGTCCCGATGCGCGTCTGCTCAACTACACCAACCCGCTCACGAAGTTGTGCGAGGCGCAGACCCGCCTCACCGACGCCCGGGTCATCGGGCTCTGTCACGGCGTCTTCCACGGCAAGGAGCAGATCTGCCGGATTCTCGACCACCCGCTCGAGGATCTCGAGGCGTACGCCTCCGGGCTCAACCACTTCACCTGGTTCGAGTCGATCCGCTCGAAGTCCACGGGTGAAGATCTCTATCCGCGGCTGCGTGAGCGCGAGCGCGAGGCGCACTGGCTCTCGGACTGGGACGAGATCGCGCTGAGCCGGACGCTCCTGCGCACCTTCGGGCTCTGGCCGAGCCCGGGCGCCAACCACATCGGCGAGTACGTGCGCTGGGCCGAGGAGTATCTGGCCAGCAGCACGGTGCAGTTCTTCTACGACCCGCGGGACGGCGATCCCTGGGACACGGGCGACGTGCCCACCTGGATCTACAACCTCAACGACGACCCGACCCACACGCCGCTCTACCCGGGCCGGCACCTCCAGCGCCTCAAGGCGCCGAGGGAGGAGCGTCAGGGCCAGAGCCCCGACCGGATCCTGCCGTCGGGCGAGCTCGCCGTCCCGATCATCGAGTCGCTGGCCTGCGGCGTGCGTCACGACCTCGCCGCGGTCAACGTGCCGAACCGGGGCTTCGTGCCGGGGCTCCCGGACGAAGCGGTCATCGAGGTCCCGGCGACCTCCGACGAGCAGGGGGTGCACGCGCGCGTCATGCAGCCGCTTCCGGAAGGCGTGCTCGCGCTGCTGCGCACCCAGGTGTCGATCAACCGGCTCCTGGTCGACGCGTTCGACGCGGGATCGAGGGACCTGCTCCTGCAGGCGCTCCTCCTCGATCCGACGGCGCACTCGCTGCGCGCGGGCGTCCAGCTCGTCGACCGGATGTTCGAGGTCCAGGGCGACGTGCTGCCCGAGATGTCCTGGGCCTCGCGGTGAACGGTCCGGGATCGCATGCACCGGGCCCCGGTTGACCTCGGAGGTCGGCGGATCGACCTTTTCCGTCCCATGAACACGACGATCCATACGCACCGGCATCATCATCACGCGGCCCGAACGGGTGGCGAGAGGCTTGTGCGCGTGTAGCACGCGGATCGGACAAGACACTCATCGCGGCCCGTCTCGGAGGGGGCGAGATTTATTTTCGCCCCGCAGCACGAAACGGGGGACTGGACGGAGACATCCATGAGCGCGAGATCGAAGG
>CALJLC010000563.1 GCA_937982605.1 uncultured Gemmatimonadales bacterium
CCGGCTCCCGATTCGGCCGTCGCCCGCTCGGCGGACTCCGCGACGGCCCGGGCCTGTGCCTCGGTGAGCCAGTACGAGAGCTCCGCCACCGATCCCGGCGTCGGCCGGCCCCAGTGCTGCTGACCGTACGACTCACCGCCGCGCGCCGGATGACCGAACTGGAACGCGGGCTTCGGGCTCATGAGGGCGCCGTCCGCCACGACGGCGTTCGTGAGCTCCTGCAGCGGCGCCACGTCGACGATCCAGATCGAGCGGCCGTGGGTGCCCGCCACCAGCTCGCGGTCCCTCGGATGCACCTCCAGGTCGTGCACCGGGACGGCGGGCAGCCCGTTCATGAAGCGCTGCCAGCTTCCGCCCCGGTCGGTCGACACGTACGCGCCGACGTCCGTGCCCACAAAGAGAAGGTTCTCGTTGACCGGGTCCTCCTCGATGACGTGCACGAAGTCGACCGACCCGGTCGGGAGGTTCGCCGTGATCGACCGGAAGGAGCGACCGTTGTCGTCGCTCACGAAGACGTACGGGTTCAGATCGTTCGTCCGGTGCCCGTCGAAGGTCACGTAGACCCGGCCGGCGGCGTGACTCGACGCCTTCACGCGACTCACGTAGTGACCGGCGGGGGCGCCGCGGATCCGCTCCGTCAGCTCGGTCCACTCCGCTCCGTCGTTCTCCGTCATCCAGACGCGCCCGTCGTCGGTGCCGGCGAAGAGCTTGCCGCGCACGAGCGGTGATTCGTCGAGCGCCGTGACCGTCGCGTACGTCTCGGCGCCGGTGACGTCCGGCGTGATCCCACCCGTGGTCTCGGTCGCCACCTCGATCTTCTCGGCGTCGGCGTAGCTCAGATCCGGCGAGATGATCCGGAGGTCGTCGCCCCAGTCCGTGCTCTTCACGACGCGGTTGCCGGCCGCGTAGAACCAGCTCCGGTCGTGGGTCGACTGGAAGAAGGGCGTGTTCCAGTTCCAGCGCATGACGGCGGCCGCGGAGTCGCGCGTCGCCTCGGTCCGAAGGCGCTCGATCCGCGGGTCGTCCTCGTCGGCGCCCTCCTCCATGAGCAGGACGACCGTGTCCTGCTTCGCGGTCCACCCCTCGACCCAGTCCGGCTTGTCGAGCGACTGTCGTTCGCCCGTGGCCAGGTTCGACCTGCCCATGTTGCCGCCCTGGGACTCCGACCAGACGAGATCGGGGTCTTCGGGATCCTGCGCGGACACGAAGCCGTCGCCGCCGCTGATCGTGGCCCAGTGGTACTTCGTGATCTGTCCCCCCGGAAGCCGGCTCGGGCCGCACCAGGTGCCGTTGTCCTGAAGGCCGCCGCAGATCCGGTAGGGCACGTCCATGTTGAGGCTGATGTCGTAGAACTGACCCATGGTCACGTGGTTCAGGTATGACCAGTTGCCGCCCCGGTCGTACGAGATCGCCACGCCGCCGTCGTTGCCGACGATGACGCGCTCGGGATCGTTCGGATCGATCCACATGGCGTGATGATCCACGTGGATGTCGTTGGTGGTGGTGCCGTAGCTGCGGCCGCCGTCGTCGGAGAACTGCACCGGCGTCGAGGAGAAGTAGACGCGGTTGGGGTCCCGCGGGTCGACACGCACCTGGGAGTAGTAGAACGGACGCGTGTTCACGTCGTTCATCTTCTCCCAGCTCTCTCCGCCGTCCGCGGACCGATACAGGCCGTTCCCCGCGAAGCCGTCCTCCTCGCCCTCTCCCCGCGCCTCGACCATCGCGTACATGATGCGCGGGCTCGACGGAGCGATCGCCAGCCCGATACGGCCCTTCTCGCCGGTCGGGAAGCCGTTGCCCACGACCTCCGTCCACGTGTCGCCGCCGTCCTCCGTCTTCCAGAGCGCGGAGCCGGGACCGCCGGACTGCAGGTAGTACGGCCCGCGCTCACGCTCCCACGACGCCGCGAAGAGGCGATCGGGGTCGCGCGGGTCCATGACGACGTCCACGAAGCCGGCGCGGTCGGAGATGAACTTGACCAGCTCCCACGTATCTCCGCCGTCCCGCGTGCGGTAGAGGCCGCGCTCCGGGTTCGGCCCCCAGATGTGGCCGAGCGCCGCCACGTAGACGACGTCGGGATCCCGCGGGTGGATCACGATGCGCGCGATGACCTGCGTCTCCACGAGCCCCTTGAGCTCCCAGCTCTCGCCGCCGTCCGTCGAGCGGAAGATGCCCCCGCCCGGCGAGATCGAGTTGCGCGAATCCTCTTCGCCGGTGCCGACCCAGACGACGTCCGGATTCGAGGGCGCGATCGCGAGGTCGCCCATCGAGATCACGCGCTCGTCCGTCCACATCTGCCGGAACGTCGTGCCGTTGTTGGTCGTCTTCCAGATGCCGGATGCCGCCCCCGCGACCCAGAAGGTCTTGGAGGGGCTCGGCTCGCCTTCCACGTCGGTGACGCGGCCGCCCATGTTCGTCGGTCCGACCTGCCGCCATCGGAAGGCGTCCAGGTCGTCTCCGAGGGGACGGGTCAGCTGGGCGTGCGCGGGGGCGACGGCGAGCGCCAGGCTGACGACGCCGAGGGTGGCGATACGGGCGAAGCGAAGCATGGTGGCCTACCGGAAGAAGCGGTTGCGCTGGAAGCCGTTGAACGGCTGGACGCGCAGGACCGGGAGCCGGGGGTGCGCCATGACCCTCATCATCGGCACCTGCTGACGCTCCGCCATGATCTCCTCTGCGCGCGCACGGATCTGAGACTGCTGCTCGGCGCTGAGCTCCGAGAGGTCGCGGCCCCCCAGCATCCCTGCGATCACGGCGTCGACCGACTCGGGCGTCTCCTCCAGCAGGTGATCGGTCCACCCCCAGGTGATGAGGTTGTCGTCCGTCTCGGGCTCCATCAGGTAGGTGATCAGGTTGCCCATCGACTGAGCCGTGGGAATCCAGAACCAGCCCTCGACGACGTTCACCGTCTCGGACTCCTTCTCGACGTCGACCGCCTTGAGGTAGTGCCCCTGGAAGTACGACTCCGTCCGGACGTCGGTCGCGTAGTAGACCTCCGCCGGGATCGAGACGGGATCCCGGAAACGGTAGACCGCGATGTCGTGGTCGAGCAGGACCGGCACGACGCCCGCCATCGACGGCGGCATGAGGTAGCCGACGGGTCGCGTCGTGGTGCGGGTCGGCGTCCAGCGGAGGTAGACGGGAACGTTCTGGAGCGAATAGCCCAGCTCCGCCGCGTCGTCGGGCATCCAGACGGGCTCTGTTCCGCGGCTTGCGAGCTCGTAGTCGAGCACGACGTCCCCGCTGCCCGCGTGCCCCGCCGCGATCGCGCGCATGCGCGACGCCGTGGTGAGCGCGCGGATCTCCTCGCGGTTCTCCGCGGCGACCTTCAGGATCTCGCTGAGCGCCAGCACGCCGCCGCGGATCTGGTGGTAGTAGCGCTCCTCTTCGGGGATCTCCGCCACCGTGCCGTCACGCATGACCCGACGGGAGTTCCGTGGCGTCTCGAGCAGGATCCCGATGGAGTTCGTGAGACCCGTGTAGACGTGGTGCTTCCGCGGCTCGACGGACGTCGAGCCCCAGCCGCGCACACCGTCCCGCGTGGTGACGCCGGAGTAGTCGAAGGCGCGGTAGTCCTCGGCCTCGACCGCGGCCCGGACGCGCGGGAAGATGACCTGGTACGGGTAGGCGCGGAGCTCGGCGTCGGCGGCCGGGTTGAGCGTGCCCTGGTAGGTGATGACGTAGGGGTCCGATCCGCCGTGGTGGCCGTCGACGTGGATGTCCGGGGTCCACTCGGTCATGACCTGGGTCACGAAGGCATGGATCTCCTGCGACTCGAGCTTCACGTAGTCGCGGTTCATGTCGTAGCCGGCTTCGTTCGTCCGACGACGGACCTCGCCTCCGTCCGGGTTCGTGAGCGGGACGCCGATGACGATGACGTCGTCGAGCAGGTACCGCAGATCTCCGCCGACGAGCCGCTTGGCCACGAGCTGGAACGCCTCCTTGGGCGAGACCTCGCCGCCGTGCACCGACGGGGCCACGAAGACGATCGTCTTGCCGGACCGGATGGCGTCCTGGGCGTTCACGATCGGATCGTCGGCGATCACGATGAGATTCATCTCGCGGCCGAGGAGCGTCTCGGTGAGCGGCTGCATGCTTACGAGCTCGCTCATGGCGTCGAGCTCGTACCAGAACGCCATCAGGGGCTCGAACGGCGTCGGGCCGGAGCGGAAGTTCTGCTCCTCCTGCCACGTCCGGGGCAGCTCCTGGGCCGTGGCCGGCGCGGCATACGCGAGCGCGCCGAGTACGAGGAGCCCGGCCGTAAGCGCGACCGGAGACCGTGAGGGGCGGGACGAACGGGGGTGCGGAGAGGTCGGCATCAATTCGGATCCGGAAAGCGGCTTCGGGCGCGCCGGACGGGGCACGCGAGTGAGCGGGCCAATGTGCGGGACCGACCGTCCCCGCGACAGCCGCCGCGCTCACCGTGAAGGTGCCGACCCGTGCCGGTGGCTGCGCGCTCCGTGACCGCGCCGCCCGGGCTCACCGCTCCCGGAGTGCGGCCTCGATCCGATTCAGCCGCTCCTCGATCTGTCGCAGCCGGTAGAGGATGATGACGTGCGTCTTCTTGGCGTCGATTCCCACGGGGCTCGCATCGCTGGCGATCTCCTCGGCGATGGCCCGATAGACGTCGTCGGGGATCTCCATGTGGCCTCCTGCATCGGGGAGCGTTGGCGGACGAGTCTCGCGCCGGGAGGCGAGCGGGGACAAGCCGCCCTGCCCGGGGCTCGCGACGCTACTCGCTCCGGAGGGCCTGGACCGGGTCCAGACGGGAGGCACGCAGCGAGGGCACGAGCGCGGCCACGAGACCCACCGCACCGAGGAGGAGCGCCGCACCGGCGAACGCCCATGGATCCGTCGCGGACACGCCGAGGACCTGGCTCTCCAGAAGGCCGGACAACGCGTAGGCCGCGGCGAGCCCGCCGACCGTGCCGATCATCAGCACCCGGGCGGCGCCGCCCAGCATGAGCCCGAGGAGTCCCGTCCGCCGCGCGCCCAGCGCGGCGCGCACCGCCATCTCGCGCGTGCGCTGCGCCGCGGCGTGCGACACGAGGCCGTAGATGCCGAGGCAGACGAGCAGCAGCGCCATGAGGCCGAAGCCGGCGAGGATCCGCTGGGTGAGGACCCGCTCCCGCAGCAGATCGGCCACCCGATCGTCGAGCCACCGTACCTCGGCGGCGATCGAGGCGTCCGAGGCGCGGATCGCCTCGCGCACGATCGCCCCGAGCCGGGCCCGATCCACGCCGGTGCCGTGCACCACGACGTTCATCGAGCGGGTCCACGGCGGGACCTGGCGGTGCACGACATACAGCTCGGGCTCGAGCTCGGACTCGTGCCCGTCGTGCCGGATGTCCTCGACGACCCCCACGACGGTGAGCCAGGGGGTCGACCCCTGATGCATCCAGCTCTCCATGCTGGGCGCGGCGATCTGGCGCCCCAGAGGGCTCCGGTCGGGCCACGCGACCTCGGCGAGCGACCGGTTCACGACCGTGACCCGCTCGGACCCGAAGACGTCTCCCGGCCCGAAGCCCCGACCTTCCACCAGGGACATGTCGAGCGTCTCGAAGTAGTCGTCGCTGACCACGCGGTACCCGGCGCCGAAGTCCGGCTCGGGGTTCTCCGGAAGGGAGAGGAACGACTTCCCGGAGATACCCGTCGGGATCCAGTTGGCGACGGCCGCCGAGCGGACCGCGGGGGACCGCTGGAGGTCGTCCAGGAGGACCCGCCAGTACTCGACCGAGCGGTCGCCGGCGGCGTACGCCTCGCCGTTGAGGTCCACCTCCGCCACGACGACGCCTTCCGGATCGTACCCGAGGTCCCGCGCCGCGACGGCCTGGAGGCTCCGCAGCAGCAGGCCGCCACCCACGAGCACGGCGAGCGCCAGCGCCACCTCGGCGCCGACGAGGGTCCCCCCCGGCAGGCCTCGACCTCCCCGGACGGTCCGTCGACCCGCGCGCGCCACGCCGAGCCGGGAGGTGAGGACCGCGGGCGCGACCCCGGCCGCCAGCCCCGCCCCGATCGCGAGTGCCGCGGTGAAGAAGGCGACGCGCACGTCGAGGGAGACCGCGGAGGCACGGGGCAGCTCCAGGGTCAGCCGGTCGATGAGGGCTCCGCCGAGCAGCCAGGCGACTCCGAAGCCGGCCACGCCCCCGAGGAGCGCGAGGACCAGATACTCCACCAGGAGCTGACGCGCGATCTGCGCGCGGCGTGAGCCGAGGGCCATGCGGAGCGAGACCTCGGGGCCGCGCTTTCGAGCCCTCGCCAGCCCCAGGCCCGCCAGGTTGGCACACGCCACGAGGAGCACCGCCACGACCGCCGCCATGAGCAGCCGAAGCGTCTCCGCCGCCTCGGAGACGAGCACGTCGTGAAGAGGCAGGACCCCTACGGCATGCGCATAGGTTGCGCCCTCCGGGTCTCTCTCGCGGATTCCGCGGGCGACCACGTCCAGCTCCGCGCGCACGCGCTCGGGCTCGACGTCGGGCCGGAGGCGTGCCACCGCCTGGTAGTTGATGTTGTTGCGCAGCGCACCGCTTCCCGGGACGACGTCGAACGCGACCCAGAGGTCGCTCCGCTCGGGGAAGGCGTAGGCGTCGTCCAGCACGCCGACGACCTCGTGCGGGCGTCCGAAGATGCTCATCGTCCGGCCGACCGCCTCCGAAGCCGAGCCGAAGTGCGTTCGGGCGAAGGAGCGTGTCAGCACCGTGACCGGGCGGTCCTCCTCCCCGTCCTCGGCGGTCAGCGCGCGTCCCGCGACCAGCGGGGGACGGAAGACGTCGAAGAACGCCCCGCCGACGGAAGCCCCGGTGGCTCGGAAGGCCTCGCCCCGGACGGCGACGCTCAGACGGTCCTGACGGTACAGCGCGATCGCCGCGAGGGTCGTCGTACCGGCGCGCCAGTCGTACCAGTTGGCGGAGGAGGCGAGGTCGAACGGCTGCCCGTCTTCCCCGACCGATTGAAGGGAGAGCAACCGGTCGGCCTCGGGGAAGGGGAGCGGGCGCAGAAGCACGCCGTCGACCACCGCGAACATGACGGTCGTGAGCGCGATCCCCAGGGCGAGGATCGAGATCGAGACGGCCGCGTAGCCGGGCTCCCGCACGATGCGGCGGAGCGCCAGCCTCGCGTCACGGAGCGCGTCCTCGACCAGCCGGCCGCGTCTGAGCCGGGCCTCGCGCGCCACGGCCGAGGCGTAGAGCGCTCGCCGGGCCTTGGGGAGATCGCCGAATCGCCGCTCCGCTTCCTCGCGCGCTTCGCGGGGGCTCATCCCGCCGCGGACCAGCTCCTCGACCCTGAGCTCGAGGTGGGTGCGCATCTCTTCTTCGAGCTCCGCCTTCAGCTCGGCGCGGCGCCCGAGACGCAGCCGGAAGATCCGCCGGTAGTCCAGCATGGACGGCTAGGTGGCGGTGGAAGGATCGATCGCCAGGATCGCCGAGACCGACGCGGCGTATCTCCGCCAGGTGTCGGCCTCGGCGTCCAGGTGGCTCCGGCCCTTGGCGGTGAGGCGGTACCAGCGCGCCCGACGCCGGTTCTCGGTCAGCCCCCACTCGGCCTCGACCAGCCCGCGGCCCTCCATGCGGTGCAGCGCCTGATAGAGCGCGCTGTCCTCCGCCACGAGCTCCCCGTCGGAGTGACGCTCGAGCCAGGTCGCGAGCCCGTACCCGTGCGCGGGCCCGCAGCTCAGCGCCTTCAGGATCAGCAGATCCAGCGTCCCCTTGAGAAGCGGAAGCTTCTCCATCCCTTCCCCCCAGAGCCTTACCCGTGAGTTCTAAGGGAAAGAATAGAGAGCCGCCTCGCGGAGCGCAAGCCGGAGGTCCGTCGGCTGGCGTCGACGCTCAGCGCTTCTCGTCGCGAATGAAACGCATCACGTCGCGCTCGTGGCGACGCAGGCCGGGCCTGCTCCCTTCCTCACGGTCGCTGCGCCGTCCACGCGTCAGGGGCGGCAGGACCCGGCCTTTCAGGTACGCGTTGAGGATGGCCGGGTGGATGTAGTACCGGCGGCAGACCGCGCGGGTGTTTCCAAGGCGCTCCGACACCTGGTCCACGGCGGCGATGACGTTCTTCTGGCGCTCCTTCACGAGCCGGACCGGACCCATCTCCCGGAGCGCCTCGGCGGCGAGCATCGTGCCGGACCAGGTGCGGAAGTCCTTGGCGGTGATCCCCGGGCCGATCGATCGGAGATACTCGTTCACGTCGTGCGATCCGACGTCGCGCCGCTCTCCGTTGGCGTCGAGGTACTGGAAGAGCTCCTCGCCGGGCAGCGTCTGGGACCTCTGGACGATGCGGGCCAGGCGTCGGTCACGGAACGAGACCGTGTGCTCCCGCCCGCTCTTGCCGCGAAAGGTGAAGCGCACCTCGGATCCCCGGACCTCCGCGTGACGGTCCTTCATCGTCGTCAGACCGAAGCTCTCGTTGTCCCGAGCGTACTCGACGTTGCCGACGCGGATGAGCGTCTTCTCGAGTAGCCAGACGACGGTCCCGAGGATCTTCTCCCGCGGCAGGCCGGGGCGTCGACAGTCGGCCTCGACGCGCTCCCGCACCTTCGGCAGGAGCCGGGCGAAGGTGGCCATGTTGTCGAACTTGGTTTCGTCCCGGATCGCCCGGTACCGGGCGTGGTAGCGGTACTGCTTGCGCCCCTTGGCGTCGCGGCCGGTGGCCTGCAGGTGACCGGTCGGGTGGGGGCAGATCCACACGTCGGTCCACGCCGGAGGGATGGCCAGCGACCGGATGCGCTGGAGCGTCCGCTCGCTCGTGATGGCCCGGCCGTTGGCGCCGACGTACCGGAACCCGTCGCCGTCGGGCTCGCGGCTCACCCCTCGCTCCTGGTCCGACACGTAGCGGAGCCCCGCCCGGTCCGCTGCCTCTTCGTGCTCGCTCTTCTCCCGGTTCCCGGAGTCGCCCATGTCCCCGCCCGCGCTCAGCCGGGCCCGATCCCGGCGATGGCGTGCACCAGCCCCGCCGTCGTCGAGATCCAGGCGATACCGTTGGCCGCGTCCCACGCGATGCCCGAGGCCCCGGAGACGCCCGCGGCCAGGATGTCGTAGTCCTCGATCCACACCCCGTCGGGTGACAGGACACGGAGGAAGTTCGACGCGCTCGACACGAGGTAGAGGTTGCCGGTGTCGGGATCGACGTCGAGGTCGCCGTAGAAGACGTCGTACGTCGGCGAGCCGGTCGGCTGGACCGGGAAGGTGTTCACGATGGCCCCGGTCTCGAGCTCGATCTCCGAGATCTGATCGGTGTTCCACGAGACGGCGAAGTGCGTCCCGCGCCCCGGGTGGAAGGCCGCGCCGACGACGTTGCCGCCGGTGGCGATCACCATTGAGTCGAGCACCGTGCCGTCGCTCTTGTCGACCGCGAACAGCGTGCTGGGATTCGCCTCTCCGTTGTGCACGAGGAGCGTATTCGACGGCAGCGGCGTCGCGCCGAGGCTCGTGGCACCGAGCGTGAAGTCGAGGTCGATGTCGTTCGAGCTGGGCCCGGGTCTGCTCAGGCTCGGCCCCACCTCGATCCCGTCGGTGTCGAAGACGCGGATCGTGTCGGAGAAGTCGTCGTGGAGCACGAGTCGGCCGGTGGCGTCGTCGAAGGCGATCGCCACGAGGAGGCCGAGGCCCGGGTCGAACGATCCGGCCGGGACCGCGAGTCCGCCGGTCGTGAAGCTCCACGAGAACGGATCGCCGAGGGCGTTCCCGGCCGGATCCCGGATGTTCGCGTCGAGCGTGGCGGTGTAGCGATGCTCGCTCTCGAGGGGCGCGTCGGGCGTGAGCGTCACGAAGGCGCCGGGGGTGCCGACCGAGGCGGGGACGGCCGCGCCGAGGCTGTCCCGCAGCACGAAGGTCGACGGGGTGGCGCTGGCGGGATCGATCGGCTCGTCGAAGGTGGCCCGGACCGTGGTCGCGCGCCCCACACCGGTCGCGTCGGGGGCCGGCTCCACGGCGACCAGAGCGGGCGGGACGGAGTCGGGGTCGACGACGTCGAGCGTGACGGTGTCGGCGTAGATGCCCGCCGAGGCGACGATCGTCGCCGTACCCTCGGCCACGGCGGTCGCGACCGAGTCCGCCATCGACACGATGCCCGGGTCGAGTGACGTCCAGAAGACGGTCGGCGCCACGGCACCCGAGTACCCGACCTCCGCGCCGAGCGTGGTCTGCGAGCCCAGCGGGAGCTGCGCGGGGGCGGAGGAGATGGAGACGGAGGTGGTCGCGAAGTTCGCCAGAGGTCCTCGCGCGATCGCCACGTCGGGTGCCACCGGCGTCCCGTTGAGCGTGATCGGCCCCGCCCGTCCGCTGAACTGCACCTCCTCGGCGCCGGTCCCGTCCACGTGGATCAGGAGGACCGTGACGGAGACGGTCAGCGGCGTCCCCCCGTCGACCGAGAGTCCCACCTCCCACGACGCCGCGGAGGGGTTCACGTCGAGGACGGTGTCTCCGACCAGCGCGTCGTCCGGCACGCGCCGCGCCGAGGCCCGGATCCGGTTGATCGGGCGCGCGGTGGCGTTGGAGGGAGACTCGATCAGCGACGGCTGCACGGCGATCGGGATCGCCGGGAGGGTCCGGTGCCCGGTCGGGGAGTCGCCAGCGCAGGCGGCGAGGGCGGCCGTCAGCAACGCGACGGCGAACCATCGGTCCGTTCGCGAACGTGTCCGACCGGAGGGGTGGGGCATGGGAGACAGGGAAGGGGGGTGGGCCCCCAACCTCCGTCGGCGGGTGCCCCGGCCGCAACCGATGGGCCCGGCGGATGGCCGCGCTCCCATGGGCGGCGAGAGCGACCGGCCGACCCGGGCGCGCGGTCATGGAAACGAAACCGCCGGGGCGGGGAGCTCCCCACCCCGGCGGGCCGCGCCCTGGGGTGCACGGTGCCGGCTTACCGCGAAGGCCCTCGGCGGGCGCGTCGCGGCCGGGTACGACTCAGCAGGAGACGCCGCCTCCGCTGATCACGCTGCACCCGCTGTTCGGGTCGAAGAAGTACGACGTGTTGCCGTCGCTCCCGAGGTGACCGAAGGGTCCGCTGCGGTTGTAGCCGCCTCCACCGGAGGCCTGCCGCGCCATGGCGAGGAGGTTGCCGACCGGCGGTCCGCCCTCCCAGCCGTAGTAGCCGTCGTAGCGGAGCCAGTAGCGGCCGGGGTAGACCGGCCCGAGCAGCGACATCAGGAGCGAGACGTCCATCGGATGCAGCTCGCGACCGTTGACGAACACGCCGGTCCCGCCCCCGGAGGCGTCGGCCGGGAGGGGGCCGCCGAGCTCGAGGCCCGGGTAGGTGAAGCCCACGCCGGGGCCGCCCATCACGCCGTACAGTCCCGAGAAGGCGTCGTACCAGTAGTCGCCGGGCACGACCCGGACGCCGTTCGCCGCCAGGATCTGGACCACTTCGACGTCGAGCTCCACCCGGTTCACGAAGACGCCGCTGCCGCTCGAGGCGGCGCGCATCTGGGCTTCGGCGTCGAACGGCGTACAGAGAACCAGCGCGATCGCCGTCGTCGTCAGGGCACCGCGGAGTCGGTTCCACATCGTCGTTTCCCCCTTCTCTATATGCTGCGGCCCACGGGGCCGCTCCCCCTTCTCGTGCCCGGAATGAGGAGCAAGGGTAGTGCCGCGGCGGCCGACCGCGGACCCGGATGCGAGCCGGTCCCCAGCTTCGGAAATGTCAAGTGTAAGTGATTGTACAGCAACGAATTACGACGCCATCCCCGCCCGTATGGGACCGCCGGATTCCTCCACCGGGCGGCCCCGCGTCCGGTCGCGCCTCCCGGGTCGGAAAAGTGTACCCGGAAACGGTTGTTCCGACGGGTACGGGGCCGCCGCGACGCATCCGTTGCGTCGACGCTCGGAAGAGGCGTACGGTGCGAGACATGGCGATGTCACTCCCCCCTTCGGCCTCTCCGGTGCGGCGCGGGCGCACGCGGTACCTCCTCGCGGCCACCTTCCTGAGCGTGGCCGCGAGCGGCTGCGGACCCGATGCGGGGCCCGTCGACCTTCCGCTCCCGGAGCCCGCGGCGATCCTTCTCGATCCGACCGACGGGACGCTGACGTCGTTGAGCGAGCGGATCGTGCTCGAAGGCGTGGTCGTCGACGAGGCGGGAGACACGCTCTCCGGCTTCGAGATCGGGTGGGCTTCGACCGACACCGCGGTCGTGCGCTCGCTCGGCGGCGGGACGTTCGAGGCGGCGGGCGCGGGAGCGGCCGACGTCGTGGCGACCATCGTGGATGCTCCCGGCGTGGAGGCCCGCGCCTCCATCGAGGTCCGGCAGGAGGTCGCGACCGCGGCGCTCGCCGTCGACACGCTGTCGTTCCCGGCCGTCGGCGACACCTCCACGCGCGAGGTCGAAGCGGAGGACGCTTCCGGGTACGCCGTGGACGTGTTCGACGTCTCCTGGTCGACGTCCGACGACTCCGTGGCGCGGGTCGCCCCGGCGGGCGTCGTCGAGGCGACCGGCAACGGTACCGCGACCGTGACCGGACTCGTCACGTCGGGGTCCGATACCGTCACCGTGCAGGCGGTGGTCCGCGTGTCTCAGGTCGTGGCGACCGTTACGCTCGGGCCTGCCGATTCGGTGGCCCTCGGCCCCGGATTCGAGGTCCAGTACCGGGCCGACGCGCTCGACGCCAACGGCAACCCGGTCGCCGACGCCGACTTCGTGTGGCGCTCGTCGGCCGAGTCGGTCGCGACGGTCGACCCGGATGGTCTCGTGACGACGGTGGGGCAGGGCGTGACGCGGATCGAAGCCGAGGCGGCCGGCGTCGTGGCGTCGACCGATCTGACGGTCCTCACGACCGGCGGCTACTCACGCGTCTGGGTCGGCGGCGCCGCGGCCGGCCCCCGAGACTGGCTGGAGCAGGCCAACTGGCTGCCGCGGCTGGTGCCGACGCTCGTCGACACGGTGCTCGTGCCGGCCACGGCGGTCGATCAACCCCGCCTCTCGGCCGACTGGAGCGTCGCGGGGCTCGTCCTGGAGGACGGCGCCACCCTCGATCTCGGGGGCTTCACCCTCACGATCACCGAGGATCTCGACGGGGGGAGCACGATCGCCGGGCCGGGCGCCGTGCGCCTGATCGGATCGGGGACCTCGGTGCGCGGCTCGCTGCCCGACCTCTTCGTCAACGGCGCGGTCCAGCTCTCCGGCCCGCTGACGGTGAACGGCGACCTGCAGGTCAGCGACGCCGGCGCCGGACTCGTCGTCGGGGCCACGGAGGTCCGGGTGACCGGCGACCTGAGAGTGCAGGAGGGCGCGACGCTCACGATGTCGGACGCCGGAGGCCTCCTGGAGGTGGACGGTCAGGCGGTCTTCGACGGCGCGTCCACCCTCGGGCTGCTCACCGCCGGCGAGCTGAGGGTCGGCGGCAACTTCACCGCGTGGACCAGCGAGCCGGAGAACTTCGCGCCGACGCTCGACCATCGGACCGTGCTCGACGGAGACGTGATCCAGACCGTCTACCTGTACCACGACGACGAGGGCGAGGCACGCTTCCGGTCGCTCGAGATCGACAACTCGGGCGGCGTCACCCTGCAGTCGACGATCCGGGTCACCGACGACCTCACGGTGACCCGGGGGAGTCTCTCGGGAAACCAGACGGTGCACCTCGGCGGCGACCTCGACGTGCTCGCCGCGGGCGGATACGCGGTCCTCAACACCGCCTTCGCGGGCTCGCCGTCGCTTCCGGCGTCGATCGAGACGAACGTGACCTTCGTGAGCGCGTTCGCCGTGGTCGGCGATCTCGACATCGTCGGGGACCTCACCGTCTCGGGGCCGGGCGCGGACCTGGACGTCGGGCCGTGGCGTGTGACCGTCTCGGGGAACCTGACGACCACGGAGAGCGGGACGCTCACGAGCTCCGACCCGGGCGGGGTGCTCGACGTGGCCGCGAGCGCCTTCTTCGACGGCGGCCCGCCGCTGGCTCGGCTCACCGCCGGAGAGCTCCGCGTGGGAGGCGCGCTCACCGCGTGGATGGCCGAGCCCGAGAGCTTCGCTCCGACCGGGACGCACGCGACGGTCCTGGACGGCACCGCGCCGCAGTCCGTCTACTTCTTCCACAACGACCCGGGCGAGGCGCGCTTCCGGACGCTCACGCTCGACAACGCCGCGGGCGCGACGCTCAACGAGACGACGCGCATCGCCGGTGACCTGGTGCTCCTCGAAGGCACGCTCGACGGGGAGCAGACCGTGTACGTCGGAGGCGACCTGACCGAGGTGCTGGGCGGCAACCAGCACCGGGTGCTCAACACGGTCTTCACCGGATCGCCGTCGCTTCCGGCTTCGCTGCAGACCAACGTCACCTTCGCGGGCGCCTTCACGGCGTCGGCCCCCCTCGACGTGATCGGGAACGTCTTCGTCGACGGGGCGGGCGCCACGCTCGACGTGGGCACGGACACGGTCACGGTCTCGGGAGACTTCCGTACCGCCAACGGCGGCACGCTGACGATGCAGAACCCCTCCGGACTCCTGGACGTGGCGGGCGAGGCGGAGTTCAACGGTGGCTCCACGATCGGGCTCCTCACCGACGGAGAGCTCCGGCTGGCGGGCAACTTCACGGCGTGGACCAGCGACCCGGAGAACTGGGCACCGACGGGCGCGCACCGCACCACGCTCGACGGGGGTGCTGCGCAGACGGTGTACCTCTATTACAGCGGGGCTTCGCAAGGGCGGTTCGAGGATCTGGTGGTCGAGAATCCCACGGGGGTGACCTTCCTCGGTACCACGCGCGTGAGCGACGCCCTCACGGTCTCGGGCGTCCTGAATATCTCGCTGGGTCAGACCGCCCTGGTGGCGGGCGCGTTCACGCTCGAGGCGGGCGCCACCCTCGACAACGAGGGGAGCCTTCAGGCGAACGCCTGCACTCTCGCGGGCACCGTGACCGGGAACGCGCCGATCTGTCCCTGACGGCGCCTTGACCCTCCGGAGGGTCCACGTCACTCTCCGGCCCCGCGTCACTCCAGCCTCACGTCGAATCGCCATGCGCCGGATTCTGCTCGCCTTCACGCTCGTCCTGCTCACCTTCGTGCACGCCGCGACGGCAATGGCGCAGGATACCCGCCTTCCCGTCGACACCGCGGTGGTGTCGGAGCACGAGGTCACGATCCTCGGTACGCCCGTGCCGTACCGGGCGACCGTCGGGACCCAGCCGGTCTTCGGAGAGGACGGCGCGCCCATCGCGTCGCTCCTCTACACCTTCTACGAACGCACCGACGTTCCGGACGTCGAGAACCGGCCGCTCATGATCTCCTTCAACGGAGGCCCGGGCTCGGCGTCGCTGTGGATGCACGTCGGCTACACGGGGCCGAAGCAACTCGTCATCGACGACGAGGGCTACCCGATCCAGCCGTTCGGCGTCCGGGACAACCCCAACTCGATCCTCGACGTGGCGGACATCGTCTTCGTCAATCCGGTGAACGTGGGGCTGTCCCGGATCGTCGGTGACGCGCCGCGCGAGACGTTCTTCGGCGTCAACGAGGACATCGCCTACCTCGCCGACTGGATCGGCACCTTCGTCACCCGGCACGACCGCTGGCGGAGCCCGAAGTTCCTGATCGGAGAGAGCTACGGCACGACGCGCGTCTCCGGTCTGGCCGGTGTGCTGCAGGGCAGCCAGTGGATGTACCTGAACGGGGTCATCCTCGTGTCGCCGACGGGGCTCGGGGTGCCGCGAGAGGGACCCGTGGCCGACGCGCTGGCGCTCCCCAACTACACCGCCACGGCATGGTTCCATGGCCGACTCGAGCCCGCGCTGCAGAATCGGGACCTCGAGGAGATCCTGCCCGAGGTCGAGGCGTGGACGCTCGACAGCTACCTTCCGGCCCTTGCGAAGGGCGGGTCGCTGCCGGAGTCCGAGCGGACGGCGATCGCCCGGTCCGCCGCCCGCTGGGCCGGCGTGAGCCCGCAGTGGTTCCTGGACCACAACCTCCGGCCGGACGTCGGGGAGTTCCGCAAGGAGCTGCTGCGCGACGAGGGGCTGACCGTCGGCCGCCTCGACGCGCGCTACCGGGGCGTCGACCGGGAGAACGCGGGGGAGGGGTACGACTACGACCCGGCGCTCAGCGCGTGGAACCACGCCTTCGCTCCGGCCATCAACGACTACCTGCGCAACGACCTCGGCTTCGAGTCGGACCTCCAGTACTACCTCTTCGGGCCGGTCCGGCCGTGGGGGCAGGGGGGCACCTACGACGCCGACGACTCCGGCGAGCAGCTCCGCCAGGCGAAACACGAGCACCCGTACCTCCACGTCCTCGTGCAGGCAGGCTACTACGACGGCGGCACCGACTACGTCAGCGCGAAGTACACGATGTGGAACATGGATCCGCGCGGCGCGGTCCAGGAGCGCATGTGGTTCCGGGCGTATCGGAGCGGGCACATGATGTACCTGCGCGCCGAGGACATCGTGACGTCCAACCAGCACATCCGCGACTTCGTCGACTGGGCGATGCAGGCCACGCGGGAGGGCCCGGCCCGACGGTGAAGGGCGCCCGGAGGTGAAGGCCGGCCGGAGATGAGCGCCGCCCGAAGGTGAGCGCCGCCTCCGAGCTCGGGGTGGCCGGAGGGCGCCCGGCTGCCTCGGCGCGAAACGCGACGCCGAGACTCCGCGTAGGGCTTGCGGCTATGTAGAAAACTGCAGATACTATGTAGAAAACTGCAGAGAACGACACGGAGGAAGGACGTGGGATCCGTCCGGATGACCCAGATCACCGCCCTGGTGCTTCGCGCCGTGGCCGGTGGCTACCGCTACGGCTTCGACGTGATGGACGCCTGCGACCTGCCCAGTGGGACGGTCTATCCGGCGCTTCGGCGCCTCGAGAAGGCCGGACTCCTGCGGTCGTCCTGGGAGAGCGCTGCCGAGGCGCACGCCGACGGCCGTCCGCGCAGGCGGACGTACGAGCTCACGCCCTCTGGCGCGGGCGCGCTGGCCGAGGCCGAGCGGAAGCTCGCCGAGACCCGGCGCCTGCTCGACGAGCTGCCCGCGAGGACCCGGGAGGCGTGATGAGCGGGTCCCGACGGAAGCCGTCTCGAGCGTGGGCGCTGTGGCTCCGTGTCGTGTCGGCCCTCGTGCCGGCGGACATGCGGAGGCGGTGGATCGAAGAGTGGGGCGGGGAGCTCGCCGCGCGTGGCGGAAGCCTCTCGCACGTGTCGGGGACGTTCTCCGACGCCTGGTACCTCAGAACGGAAGGGTGGACGATGGACGGGATGCTGAGAGACGTGCACACCGCGCTTCGGGGGTACGCCCGCAAGCCGTTCTTCACCGCGCTGGCGGGGATCACCCTCGCGGTCGGCATCGGCGCGAACACGGCCATCTTCAGCGTCGTCGACGCGATCCTCCTCGACCCGCTCCCCTTCCCGGATTCCGAGCGGCTGCTGAGCTACAACCACCAGGCCCCCGGGCTGGGTGTGAACGTCCCCTTCGTCCCGCAGTCCGAAGGCTCGTACCTGCACTACGCGGAGAACGCCCGCACGCTCGACGCGCTCGCCGTGATCGCACAGACGAGCGTGAACCTCGTCGGTGACGCCGAGCCGCAGCGTCTGTCCGCCCTCTTCGTCACGCACCGGTACTTCGACGTGCTCGGCCGGGCGCCCGTGATGGGTCGTGCGTTCGTGGTGGGCGAAGACGAGACCGGGGCCGAACCGGTCGCGGTGCTGAGCTACGGCCTCTGGCAGCAGACCTTCGGCGCCGATCCGGCCGTCGTGGGTTCCGTGGTCGAGCTCGATGGCGTGTCCACCCGCATCGTCGGCGTGGCGCCCGAGGGCGTGTCGGTCCTCGACGAGGAGCTCTGGATGCCGATGCAGATCGACCCGGCCGCGCCCGAAGTCGGCTCCTTCGGGCTCATCGGCGTGGCGCGTCTGGCGGAGGGACAGAGCGTGCAGGCGGCGAACGTGGAGATGCACGAGCTCATGCTTCACTATGCCGCGGCCCATCCGGACGAGTTCAACGCGGCCGTCCTCGAGGAAGCCGGCCTCGACGCCGACGTGAAGTCGTTGAAGGAGGTGTTCGTGCAGGACGTGCGCCCGGTGCTCTGGGTGCTGCTCGGTACCGTGGGGATCGTCCTGCTGGTGGCGTGCGCGAACGTCGCCAACCTCTTCCTGGTTCGGGCGGAGGGTCGGCTCCGTGAGCAGGCGGTCCGCACGGCGATGGGCGCCAGCCGGGGCGACATCGTTCGTCAGTACCTCACCGAGTCGCTCACCCTGGCTCTCGGGGCGGGGCTGCTCGGCCTGGCGATTGCCGCGGTAGGCATCCGCGGTCTGCTTCGGATGATTCCGACCGACCTGCCGCGGGCGCTCGACGTCGGTCCCGACGGGAGCGTGCTCGTCTTCACGGCGGGCATCTCCCTGCTGAGCGGCGTCCTCTTCGGCGTGGCGCCGACGATGGGATACGGGAGGGCCGATCTCACGACCGCGCTCAAGGACGGGGGCCGCTCCGCCACGGGGGGCGTGCAACGGATCCGGACCCGGAGCGTCCTGGTCGTGGCGCAGGTCGCGCTCGCGCTCGTGCTCCTGGTGGGGTCCGGACTGATGCTGCGCAGCTTCTCGGCCATCCGATCGACGGACATCGGCTTCGAGTCGGACGGCGTCCTGACCTTCAGCGTCGGTCTCCCGGCGTCGGAGTACCGCCAGGCCGACCAGGTCCTCGACTTCCACCGGCGGCTCGCGGATCGACTCGCCGCGCTGCCCGGTGCAGGCGCGGTCGGGGTGATCAACGGCCTTCCGCTCACGGACACGAAGTCGGCCAGTCCCATGGAGCCGGTCGATCGACCGGTCGCGGACGACGGGCTCGGACCGCTCGTCGAGCAGCGCCAGATCACGCCGGGGTACTTCGCCGCGATGTCGATCCCCCTTCGCGAGGGGCGGGCCCTCGCCTGGGAAGACCGGGGCGACGGAGTCCGGGCCGTCGTCGTGTCCGAGACCCTCGCCGAGGCGTTCTGGCCCGGCGAGAGCGCGCTGGGCCGGCAGATCCGGAACCAGTCGAGCGAGAACGCGTGGGAGGTGGTGGGTGTGGTGGCCGACGTCCGCTTCGACGGGGTCGAGGACGACCCGCTCCCCATCATCTATTTCCCTCTCGTCGGTGGCACCGTGGAGGGAACGCAGGCCCCCTACGACGTCGACGTGGTCGTGCGGCTCGCCGGCGATCCTCTCGCGTCGGTCGGGGGCGCCCGGGAGGCGCTGCGCGCGACCGATGCGCGGCTGCCCATGATCAACCCGAGATCGATGGCGTCCATCGTGAGCGAATCGATGGCGTCCACGTCGATCACCGTGCTGCTGCTCGGGGTGGCCTCGGGTATCGCCCTCCTCCTCGGAACGGTCGGGATCTACGGGGTGATCGCGTACGTGGTCAGCCGGCGCACCCAGGAGATCGGGGTCCGGATGGCGCTCGGCGCCCCGGCGAGCACGGTCCTCCGCGCGGTCCTGGGTCAGGGGATGGCTCTGGTCGTCGTGGGCCTGGCCGTCGGACTCCTCGGGGCCTGGGCGCTGAGCCGGGCGCTCGCGTCGCTGCTCTACGGCGTCAGCGCCACGGATCCGCTCACCTACGCGGGTATGGCCGCGCTCCTCGCGCTCGTCTCCCTGGCCGCGATGTACGTTCCGGCCCGGCGTGCCGCCCGGGTGGATCCGGTGGAGGCGCTCCGGTCGGAGTAGCGGGGGTAGGCGGGGCGCCGGGTGGCGCCCTGCCTACCGCGGCCCCGCGCCTTCTCTGCTCAGCACCCGGAAGGCGCGCGTGGCGCGCTCGCCCCACTGGTCGACGACGGTCACCGTGTGCGGGCCCGGCGGGATGTCGAGCGCCTGCTCGTGGAACGTCTCCGTCGTGCCGAGGAAGCGATCGTCGAGGTGCCAGTGGAGTCGCGCGTCGCTCCGGCGGTGGGCCACGGCGAAGACGACGCGACCCCGCTCGCCGCCCAGCTCCCAGGGGATGTAGACGGCCGTGCCGGCCTCCGGATACAGGAAGTCCATCGACCCCCCTTCCGGCCCCGAGGCCAGCGTGCAGTCTGGCCGCATGGGCGGCAGCGGCTCGTATCCGCCGCGGTGCTGCCGGTAGTAGTACTCCTGCCCCGCGGGGAGCACGAACCACGTCCGGTGCGTCATCCGCTCCACCCGCTCGCAGCGCGAGTCGACCTGCCAGGCACCCCCGTCGGCCAGGTGCACGCGGCGGTGGTTCGGGCTGGGCCGGTCGAAGTGGCTCCTCACCGGAGCCAGAACGTCCTCGGTGCTGCACCCGGCGACCGGCAGATAGCCGTCGTCCCGGCAGACCTCGACGGTGCGCAGGGCGAAGTCGGGTCGGGGACGCCAGTCGACGCGCTCGAGCCCGTCGAAGACGTCGAAGAGGACGGGCGCCGCGGTTCCCACTCCGGTGAGCTCCGGTCGACCCTCTCCCGTGGCGTTGCCCACCCAGACGCCCACCGTGTAGCGGGCGGTGCTTCCGATCGCCCACGCGTCCCGGTGGCCGTAGCTGGTGCCGGTCTTCCACGCCACCTCGTGCGAGCCCTCGAAGATGCGCCACTGCGCGTCGACGCCGGGTCGCACGACTTCCTTGAGCGCGTCGAGCGTCAGCCACGCCGCCCCCACGCTGACACCGACGGGTCGGTCCGTCTCGACGGCGTCGCCCGCGATGAGTCGCGGTGTGCGGAGCGTCGCCTGCTCGGCGGCCGGACCACCCTCCGCGACCCGGGCCAGATTGGCGTACATCGCCGTCAGGTCCCAGAGCGTGCCCTCGCTCCCGCCCAGGATGAGCGTGAGGCCGTACTCCCGGGGCTGTCGGTGCAGCGTGGTCATCCCCAGGCTCACGAGGAAGTCGTAGAAGCGGTCGACCCCGTGGCGGCTGAGCATCCGGACCGCGGGCACGTTCAGGGAGCGCGCCAGAGCCTCGCGCGCCGGCACGGCTCCCCGGAAGACCCGGTCGTAGTTCTCCGGCATGTACCCGGCGAACTGCGACGGGACGTCCGGCACGAGCGTCGTGGGCACGAGCTCGCCCGCGTCGAGCATGCGAGCGAAGAGGAGGGGCTTGAGGACGCTGCCGGTGCTCCTCGGGCGTCGGATGAGGTCGATGGCCAGGCCGGCCCCGTCGTCGACCGACCAGCGGCTGTTTCCGACGTACGCGAGCACGTCGAAGGTCCGATTGTCCACGACGAGCACCGCCGCGTTGGCGATCCCAAGGAGCGAGAGCGTCCGCGCCTGCTCGTCCACCACCCGCTGCGCCACCCGCTGGATGGCGGGGTCGAGCGTGCTCTCGAACCGGCTCTCGCCGCCCGGAGCCTCACGCGCCGCCAGCGTCTCGAGCAGGTGCGGGGCAGCCTGTGGGAGTGGAAGAGGCTGCCCGGGAAGGGGCTCGAGGAGCGAGAGCCGAAGGTCGGTGTCGTCGATGTGCCCTCGGTCGCGGAGCGCGCGCAGCAGCGCGTCTCGCTTGGCGCGGAGCTGGTCACGGTTGCGTCCCGGATGAATCAGCCCCGGGCTGTTCGGAAGCACCGCGAGCATCGCGGACTCGGCCCACGAGAGGTCCTCGGGGCCACGCCCGAAATACCGCCAGGCGGCCGCCTCCAGCCCGACGACGTTGCCACCGAACGGGGCGTGCGCGGCGTAGAGCGCGAGCACCTCGTCCTTGCTGCGCCCCATCTCCAGGCGGACCGACCAGAGCATCTCGACGAGCTTCTGACGGTACGTCCGCGGGCGGTTTCCGCGCGCCATGCGTGCCACCTGCATCGTCAGCGTGCTGCCGCCGCTCACGACCTCGCCCCGGCGCGTGTTGAGCCAGACGGCCCTCGCGAGCGCGAGCGGGTCGACGCCGGGATGCCGGCGGAACCGGCGGTCCTCGTACGTCACGATCGCCGCGGCGAACCGCTCGGGCACCGGTCGCTCCGCCGGAAAGCGCCACTGACCGTCCGCCGCGATGCGCGCCCCGAGCAGCGAACCGTCCGAGGCCAGGAGGACTGACGAGGTCGG
>CALJLC010000564.1 GCA_937982605.1 uncultured Gemmatimonadales bacterium
GGCTGCTCAAGGCGGTCAAGAAGTTCGATCCCGACAAGGGCGTGAAGTTCATCTCCTACGCGGTGTGGTGGATTCGCCAGACCGTGCTGCAGGCGCTGGCCGAGCAGACGCGCTCCGTGCGCATCCCGCTCAACCAGAACTCGAACCTGGCCAAGCTGGCCCGGACGAACACGGCGCTCACGCAGCAGCTCGGTCGCACGCCGACCGACCAGGAGATCGCCGACGAGATGGAGGAGCCGGTCGAGACGATCCGCGCCCTCCGCCGCGTCGCCGCCTCCGAGCTGTCTCTGGACGCCCCCATCGACCGGGGTGACCGGGACAGCGCGAGCTTCGGCGAGCGCTTCGCGGGCGAGGCCTCGGCCGACATCGAGGAGGACGTGGAGGCGATCGCGCGTCGCGAGTTCCTCGAGACGATGTTCGAGAGCTACCTCACCGAGCGCGAGCGGAAGATCCTCTATCTGTACTACGGGCTCGACGACGGTGAGGAGCGCACGCTCGAAGAGATCGGCTCGCTGCTCGGCGTGACCCGCGAGCGTATCCGGCAGATCCGGAATCGCGCGTTCGAGAAGCTCCGCGAGAGCCCGCACGGCGAGTCGCTCAGCGGCTTCTGGAACGCCAACTGACGCTGCCCCGCACGGGGTAGCGCACTCGGGGCGCCTCGCCGGCCGCTCGCACGGCCGGAACCGCCCGCGAAGCCGGGGCGTACGACCCTCGTGCTTCGAACCCTCGCCCGCTTCGCCGTCCCGCCCCACCGGGCGGTGCAACGCCCGGCGAAGCCCCGCCCCGGCTCGCCCGGATCCGTCGCCACGCTCTGCCTCGTCGCGGCGCTCTGCGTCCCCGCTGACGCGCATGCGCGTCAGCGGAGCGAGCCGTTCGTCTGGAACACGGAGCGCGTTCTCGAGCTCATCGACCGGGCTCGTGCGCTCCGGCAGTCCAACGCGGAGGACCCCGACCTTCGTTCCTACGCGGCCGAAGCCCGCGGCTACGTCTACTTCTTCTTCGATCGGCCGGGCTCGACCGACCGCGTCCTGGTGAAGGCCGATCAGGTGGCGCTCGACGTCTGGTGGCGCGCTCCGGGGCTGACCCGTCAGACGATCAAGGGACGCCGGGACGAGGAGCTGCTCCCCACCGAGATCCGATACCACCTGGATCACCTCACCGTGATCCAGGACGACTTCGGAGACCTCATCCGCCTGGGCGACGGAGACGAGGTCGGCTCGGTGCTCCATCCGACGGCCCCGGGCGCGGAGGGCGTGTACGACTTCGCGCTCCACGACTCGCTCACGATCTCGTACGCGGGCGGGGCCGAGCAGATCCGGGTCTACGAGGTCCGCGTGCGCCCGCGCGATCTCGACCAGCCCGGCTTCGTAGGGAGCCTGTACCTGGACCGGGACCGGGCAGCGATCGTCCGGATGAGCTTCTCCTTCACGCCGGCCTCGTACGTCGACCCGTACCTCGACTACATCCGCGTCTCCCTGGACAACTCCCTCTGGAACGGGCGCTGGTGGCTCCCCTGGCACCAGGAGATCGAGATCCGGCGGGAGCAGCCGTTCCTCGATATCACCGCCGGAAGCGTCATCCGGGGCCGGTACGACATCCGCGGCTACGACTTCGAGGCCGATCTGCCGCTCGAGGCGTTCCGGGGGCGGAGCGTCCGGGCGGTCTCGCCCGCGCAGCAGGCCGCCTTCCCCTTCGAGCGAGGCCTCTTCGACGACCTGGAGATGTCGGAGAGCCTCCGCACGCCGCCCGCCATCGTCGAGGTGGAGGAACAGGTGAGCGAGATCGCGGGCAACCACGTGATGACCGGCCTGAGGCCGCTCCGCCTGCACGCGAGCCGGATCTCCGACTTCGCGCGGTACGACCGGGCGGAGGGGCTCTTCCTCGGCGCCGGGATCACGCTCCAGCCGCTTCCGCGCGTTTCGGTCCGCACCACCGGCGGCTACGCCTTCGGCCGCGAGGGGGCCTCGGCGTCGATGCAGGTGGGCCCGGCGAGCGCGTCGCCGTCGGGGTGGACACCGTCCCTCCGCCTCACGTACGACGTGCTCGAGGACATCGGCGGTCATCCCGGTGCGACGCTGCTCGAGAACACGATCACGTCCGCCGCGGGATCCGAGGACTTCCTCGACCCCTACTTCGTGCGAGGCGCCGGCGTCGTGCTCCGGCACGCGGGGGAGGCCGAGCTCACGCTCCGCCTGCGCCTGGAGGAGCACACCAGCGCCCGGGACGTCGTCTCGGACGGTCCGGACACCGACTTCCGACCGGTGCGAAGCGTGGACGAAGGGGTGCTCGGTGGAGCGTCCGTCTCCGGGCGGCTGGCCCTCCCCTCGGAAGGTGACCTGCGGCTCACGGGTACCGTCGGCCGGCTCTCCGAGCGCGGCTTCGCCAAGATCGATGCCGCGGCGGCCTGGCCGCTCGGAGACCGCCGCGAGGGCTGGTTCGGTGAGGCGTCGGTCAGCGGCGGCGTCCTGAGCCGTGGCGCCCCGGCCCAGGAGGCGTACCTGCTCGGGGGACGCCACACGCTGCTCGGGCACGAGTACCGGCTCTTCGCCGGGCGGGCGTACTGGCTCGCGCGCGGCGAGGTCACCGTGCCCTGGCGGCCGCCGTGGATCGGAATCCGAGCCTTCGCCGCCGTCGGATCGACCTATCTGGGCGGCTGGTCGCTGCCGGCGGACTGGAACGCGCGGGACTCGCAGGGAGTGCGGGGCACGGTCGGGCTCGGTCTCTCGCTCGGGTGGGACGCGTTCCGCTTCGACGTGGGACGGGCGGTGTGGGGCACCGGGTGGGAGGCGATCGTCTCGATCGCTCCGGACTTCCGCGCCTGGATGTAGCCGCGCCCCCGCCCCTCCGGCCGGGCCCGTCCCTTCCGGCCTGGCCCTTCCCCGGGCTCCGGCCCGGAACCCGGGCACGCGGCCCGGGCCCCGGAGTCCCGGCCTCGCGCCGCTACGCCGCCTGCTCCAGCTCGTCGCCCGAGCTGGCGCTCTTCGAGTTGAGCATGACCACCTCGCGCACGATCACCTCGGCCGTGGGGATGACGACCCCGTCGCGCTCGTAGGAGTCGTACTCGAGGCGACCCTCGACGTAGATGCGGTCGCCGGTGCGGATGTAGTCCTCGGCGAACTGGGCCTGCCGGTTCCAGAG
>CALJLC010000565.1 GCA_937982605.1 uncultured Gemmatimonadales bacterium
GGCGGTCTTCCGCGTCACCTACGGGGACAACGAGCGGATCATGATGGAGGAGGCTCGCAGGGACGCCGTGGCGATGCTCGAGGCCGCGGGGTGCACCGAGATCCGATCCGCGGAGGTCGAGCTGACCCGGCCCGGCAACCGGATCCACGAGATGGGCAGCGCGCGCATGGGCCGCGACCCGGCCACCTCCGTCCTGAACGGCTGGTGCCAGGCACACGACGTCGACAACCTCTTCGTCACCGACGGCTCGTTCATGGCGTCGGCCGCGTGTCAGAACCCGTCGCTGACGTACATGGCGTTCAGCGCGCGGGCAGCCAACTACGCGGCGGACCTGATGGCGGAGGGGAGGCTGTAGGGCCTCCGGCGGAGGGCTCCGGACGAGCCGACCTCACCTCTCGGGCACCCGTGTCTCCGCGCCGATGCTCAGGTAGACCCGCAGGCCCGGCTCCATCCTCCTGCGCCGCCCCCGCTCGGTCAGCCACGCCCCGACCAGCTCGAGGCCCAGCGCCACCGCGGGTCGTCGCCACGCCTGTGAGTCGGCACGACTGCGCGCGTACCGGAGCGCCCGCAGCCCGACGAGGACCGACGGCGCCGTCGTGGCGCGCTCGACGCGTCCGACGTCGCTCTCGATCCATGCCGAGTAGCGGTTCGCCGCGGCGCCGGCGTACAGCTCCAGGGCGCGTGCCTCGGACGCCTCCCCGCGCACGGCGGCGAGCAGGCTCAGGTTGACGTTCGTGATCGCGCCCTTCCGGCGCCCGGTGACGACACCGTCGCCGCCGTTGCCGGCGGAGTAGCGGAAGAGCGCCGGGCTCAGGGAGACGGACCACTGCTCCCCTCCCGCCACCCGGGCGACCGCGTGGAGGCCCCGCGAGAAGCTGAGGCCCACGTCGAGCCAGTCGGTGAATCCGTAGGCGGCGCCGAGCGCGTCGAAGGCTCCCGCGTGCGTCGCCCCCGACCCGTCCGGGGGCACCCCGTTCACCTCGTTGCCGAGCTCGTCGAGAAGGAGCGGAAGGGTCCCGGCCGTCTCGGGTGCCAGGCCGAACGACGTGCCCACCTCGAGACGGCCCGGCCCGACCGGGGCACCCCGCCCCCGGAACGCCCCACCGAGGGGAAGCGAATACGAGCAGCCGGTGGCGACCAGCACGAGGCAGACGAGGGGCCACGTCCCGCGCGGCATTCGCCCCTCCCGACGCCGGCTCCGCCCGGCCGCGCCCTCAGGCCGCGGCGGGCTTCTTCCCGCGCGCACCCTCCGGAGTGCCTCCGTCGGCGTCGGTCTTCGGCGGCTCGGCGGGCGCATCCGCGCGCGCGTCCGCTCCCGACCGGTTCGACGAAGAACCCTTCGCCTCGCGACCCATCCGGATCGTGCCGTTCACGCGACCGCCCTCGTCCATGACCAGGCGGTCCGTGCTGACGTCCCCGTCGAGGACCGCGGTCGCGGCGACCGCAAGGCGGTGGCGGACCGTCACGCCGCCCTTCACCGTGCCGTGGATCGTCGCTTCCTCGGCCTCGATCCCGCCGAGCACGGTGCCCGACTTCTTCACGTCGACGATGTGGGCGCGCACCCGACCCGTCACGTGCCCGGATACGACGAAGATCTGACCCTTCTTCCCGGTCGACGGCACGGAGAGGTCTCCGTCCACCACGCCACCGTCCGCCAGCTCGATCCCGTTGGCGGTCAGGCTACCGACGATGGTGCCCTCGACCCGGACGTGGCCCTCGGTGACGCAGTCACCGGAGATGCTCATCCCCTTCCCGATCACGGAATGGCTCGGGACCGCCGTTGCGGTCTGCGTCGGCGTACGAGCCTCGGTCCGGTCGTCCTTCGTGTTCCTTCCAAGCACGCTCATCCCCCCGGCTGCGCGTGAATCGACGTGTATGACTCACGATCTCCCACCCGGGCGGGGGGAAGCAAGGAAAATAATCAGATGTTTCGGGGCCTCGCGGGCCGCCGAGGGGCTCAGCGGGCGTAGCGCAGGTCGAGGTGGAGGTCGGTCCCCGGAATCCGGTACGTCACCGCCAGGCCGCCGCGCACCGGCGTCGCGCGATGCCCGAGGGGGGAGAAGACCTCCGAAACGAGGCGCAGGTCGCCCGCCGCGTCGTAGTCGAGGACGCCCCGGTCGTACTCCCGCCACCGTGCGCGCAGCTCGAGGACGCGCTCGCCGTTCACCTCGGTGACGCGGTACTGCTCGTACCGGATCTCGACCTCGTAGCGCAGCTCGGGGGTGCGGGCGATGGCGAACGCCCCGCCGACAGCCCAGAGCTCGTGGTACTCCCGCGCCCCGTCCCACTCCACGGAGTCGGCGTCCACGAGGAGCGGGAGGGCGTTCCCGTCGAGCGCGTCCAGCGTCAGCACCGCCGCCGCGTCGCGCACCACGATGGGCACGGAGGCTTCGCCCACGGAGGAGGTCGCGCGCACGCGCGTCGTGCCGGGCCCCACCGCGCGCAGGCGACCCGACCCGTCGATCACCGCGACCTCGTCGGC
>CALJLC010000566.1 GCA_937982605.1 uncultured Gemmatimonadales bacterium
GCCTCCGTCGGGGAGATGCTCGAGCACCCGCAGACGATCGCCCGCCGCAGGGTGACCGAGGTCGAGCACGCGACCGCGGGGCGGGTGCGGTCGCTTGGCGCGCCGGTCAAGCTCTGGTCGGTGGAGGCGCCGCCGCCCGAGGCCGTCGGCGCGACGGGAGGAAAAGGCGCTCCGCTCCTGGGCGAGCACACCCGGGCGGTGCTGCGCGAAGCCGGGCTCGCCGACGAGGAGATCGACGGGCTGCTCGAGCGGGGCGACGCGCTGCAGGCCTGAGGCGCTCCTCGCCGCCGAGGGGAGGGACGAGCCTCACACGAGCCGCCAGAACTCCCCGGTCAGGCCGATCCCGTCGAGGATCGCCTGCGCCTCCTCGGCGCTGCGGCCCCGCCATCCCTCGTCGAGCCGGCCGCCGTACCAGGGCTGCACCAGCGCCCACATCTGCTCCAGGCTCACGACCGCGCCGCGGGGGTTTCGGGTCCGCTCGAGCCACGCGTCGACGTCCCCTTCCGACCGGAAGGCCAGGTAGTGCGCTCAGGTGAAGCCGATGTCGACCCAGGCGTCGCGCAGGGGAGTGAGGAGGTGGATCACGGCGTCGTCGCCGACGAGCGCTCCGCCCTCCACGCCGAAGTCGAGCTCTGCGCCGCTCTCCGCGCAGCGCGTGCGCGTCCACCCGTCGGTGCCGAGGATCGCGGGCACCCCGAGCGCGTCCCAGGCGCAGTTCGCCCAGCACGACATGTGCGGCGTGCGCACGGGGTAGTCGGTCGGCACGGCGCTGAACGGGTTGGCCATCCACACCGAACCGTCCTCGTGCACCGCCACCTCGTGCGCGTCGAAGAGGCGCGTCAGCCCGGCGCGGACGCGGTGCTCGGTCGAGCCGAGGTCGGCGGCGATCCGGGCGACCTCGGGGGCCCGTCCCGTCTCCGCGAAGCCGCGGTACACGCGCGTGCGCACCGCCCAGTCGAGCGCCTCGAGCGCGCTCACCCGGCCCCCCCGCTCACCGCGGCCCCGCGCCTCACCGCCACCACCCCGCTCACCGCACGACGCCGTGGCGTCGGAGGACGTCCATCGTCCGGTCGAGCGGGAGCGCTTCCACCGTGCGGCCGTTGCTGGTGACGGTCTCGGCCCGGAAGAGCGAGTTGTAGATCGACTCCTCCGTCGCCTCGACGGTCGCCTCGAAGAGGGCGCTCATGTCCCCGTTGGCCAGGTCGTCGATGCGGGTCGGCCCGCCTCGGGTCGAGCGCCGCACCGAGTTGGCCGTCGAGAAGGCGATGACGTAGTCGCCCGAGCCGTTGGAGGCGTACGAGCCCGTCCGCGCGAGCCCCATGACGGCGCGACGGGCCAGCCGCTCCAGGTTGCGATCCGAGAGCGGCGCGTCGGTGGCGACGACCATCATGATCGAGCCCCACTCCTGGACGTCGGCCGCCGGGTCCCAGCCGTCGGCGCCGGCCGACCCGGGCGTGGCGCCCCCCGCCGGCTCGACCTGCCCCGAGAAGGCGTACTGGCCCAGCTCGATGCCCACCGGCGCGCCGGCGATCTGGAGGATCCCGCCGAAGTTGGACTGCACCAGCACGCCGACGGACCAGCCGCCGAGGCTCTCCGGCAGGACACGGCTGCTCGTGCCGATGCCGCCCTTCCAGCCGAAGGCCACCGTGCCGGCGCCGGCGCCGACCACACCCTCCTCGACGGGCCCCTCGGTGGCGCCCTCGAGCGCCGCCACGACGTGCTCGGGCTCGATCGGCCGGGCGCGGATGTCGTTGAGGCCGCCGTCGTTCGTCTCTCCGACCAGGGCGTTGAGCGAGCGGACCGCGTCCATCTGCGGTCGGGCGAGCATCCACTCGACCATGGCGTCGGCGGCCTTCCAGACGCAGAGCGTGCACGTCAGCAGGATCGGCGTCTCCATCTCTCCGAGCTCACGCACCTGCGTGACGCCGAGGAGCTTGCCGTAGCCGTTGCCGACGTGGATCGCCGCCGGCACCCGGGAGAAGTACGCGTTCCCGCCGTGCGGCAGGATGGCGGTGACCCCGGTCCGGACGTTCGGCGGTTCGATCACCGTCGCATGGCCCACCCGCACGCCGCGGACGTCGGTGATCGCGTTGTGCTCCCCGGTCGGGAAGATGCCGACGACGACGCCGACGTCCCGGACGCGGGGGCGCTCCTGGGTGGTCCGGGCGGCCGACGCCGCCGAGGCGGTCTGGGCCGCGGCGGGCGCGAGCGGAGCCGAGGAGAGGATCGGCAGGGCGAGGGCGACGAAGGAGACGACGGCGGGACGCACGGCGAAGGTCCTCTGCTGCGGTGGTCTAATGTCGGGGCTCGGCGGACCGGCCGGCGCGATCCCTTGGGGCCGCCCGGCCGTGTCCGTCACGACCGTATGGTATCGAAGAGCATCAGCCCGAGCAGGAGGGGCTGGTAGAGCAGGGAGAAGAGGAAGACCCGCCGGGCCCGCTCGTCGGTCATCTCCCGGGCGGCCGAGACCGCGGCCCCGAGGAAGACGAGCCCGAGGATCGTCGCGCCGACCGCGTACGGCGTCCCCGTGTAGCCCAGGAGCGTCGGCGCCCAGCTCACCGGCACGAGGAGCGCCACCGCGCCGACCATCTGCACACCGATCGACCGTGCCCCGCCGGCCGGGATGAGCGTGAAGCCGACCCGTGCGTAGTCCTCGCGCAGCATCCACGCCAGGCCGAGCACGTGCGGGAGCTGCCAGAGGTATCCGATGAGGAAGAGCGCGGCGCCGCCGCGGTCGATCGTGCCGCTCGCCGCGGTCCATCCGATCAGCATGGGCAGCGCGCCCGGGACCGCGCCGGCGAGCGTCGCCACGTACGAGCGCGTCTTGAGCGGCGTGTAGACGGCGTGGTACATGACGGCGCTCGCGGCGGTGAGCAGCGCCGGAAGCGCCCCGAGCGCGGCGGCCAGGTACACGACGCCGGCCAGCATCAGCGTCGCGCCGAAGCCGAGCGCCTCCATCGGGGCCACCCGGCCGGTGGGGATCGGGCGGCCGCGCGTCCGGTGCATCACCGCGTCGGCCTCGCGCTCCACGTACTGGTTGAGCGTCAGCGCGCCGGCGGTGGCCAGGCCGACGCCGAGCATGGTGTGGAGGGCCACGGCCAGCGGCAGCTCCCCCCGCGCGGACACGAACGCGCTCACGCCCGCGGTGATCGTGACGTACCCGGCGATCCCGGGCTTGGTGAGCTCGTAGAAGGCGCGGGGCCGCGAAAAGGCGATCGCTTCGGTCTGCGCGGCCTCTCGGTCCATAAAGCGGCGCGGAGGGGGCGAGGAGCGCGGACGGTCGTTCGAGGCCGAGCCCGCGCCAAAGGGCCCGG